>NZ_JBHURI010000020.1:0-53652 GCF_042673425.1 Agromyces sp. NPDC056965
CTCGCTCGCGCCCCGCCTCGTCGGCGGCCTGGGGGGGCGCCTCCGCGCGCCGCGATCCCGGGACTCGGCGAACCCGCTCTCACCGAGCGGCGATGATCCGCTCGAGTTCGGGCACGAGCGCCGCGAACGCGCGGGCCCGGTGACTGTGCGTGTTCTTCACCTCGGGCGCGAGCTCGGCCGCGGAGACCTCGAAGCCCTCGGGCATGAAGATCGGGTCGTACCCGAATCCGTGCGCCCCCGACTCCTCGAGCGCGATGCGCCCGGGCCACAGCCCGACGGCCGCGTACTCGTGCGGGCCGCCGGCCGACTCGGGCACCACGAGCGCGATGGTGCAGTGGAAGTGTCCGATGCGGTTCGGGTCGCGGATGTCGCCGAGCTGCGCGAGCAGCAGGTCGAGGTTCGCCTGCGCGCCTCGGCTGGGCCCGGCCCATCGGGCGGAGAAGATGCCGGGAGAACCGCCCATGACGTCGACCGCGATACCCGAGTCGTCGGCGAGGGCGATGCGACCGGTGTGCGCCGCAGCGGCCCGCGCCTTGATGAACGCGTTCTCCTCGAACGAGGTGCCGTCTTCGACCGGCTCGGGGCCGTCGTAGGCGAGCACCGTGAGCCCGGGCATCCGCTCGCCCAGGATCTTCTGGAACTCGTCGACCTTGTGCTGGTTGTGGGTCGCGAGCACGATCTCGAGGCTCACCGCGTCACTCCCCCGCTGCGGCGATGGCCTCGGCGAGCACGCGCTGCTGGATGCGCGTGAGCTCGGCGGTGCCCGCGAGGGCGAGGTCGAGCAGCGAGTCGAGCTCGCGACGGTCGAAGGGCGCGCCCTCGGCCGTGCCCTGCACCTCGACGAAGAGGCCGCGACCGGTGGCCACGACGTTCATGTCGGTCTCGGCGCGCACGTCTTCGACGTAGGCGAGATCGAGCATCGGCGTGCCGTCGATGATGCCGACCGACACGGCCGAGACGGTGTCGATGAGGGGCTGGGCGCGCTGGCCCACGAACTTCTTGTCGCGAGCCCACTCGATCGCATCCGCGAGGGCGACGTAGGCGCCCGTGATCGCGGCGGTGCGGGTGCCGCCATCGGCCTGGAGCACGTCGCAGTCGATCTGGATCGTGTTCTCGCCGAGCCCCTTCGTGTCGACGACCGCGCGAAGGCTGCGGCCGATCAGGCGGCTGATCTCGTGCGTGCGCCCGCCGATGCGGCCCTTGACGGCCTCGCGGTCGTTGCGCGTGTTCGTGGCGCGGGGCAGCATCGAGTACTCGGCGGTGACCCAGCCCTTGCCCTTGCCGTTCATCCAGCGGGGCACGCCGTTCGTGAACGACGCGGTGCAGAGCACCTTGGTCTTGCCGAACGAGATGAGGGCACTGCCCTCCGCGTGCTCGCTCCAGCCGCGCTCGATGGTCACCTCGCGCAACTGGTCGGCAGTGCGTCCGTCGGCGCGGATGATGGTGGTGGACTCGGATGCCTCGGTCATGCGTTCTCCTGTCGAAGCCGTACGTGGTCTGGAATCGTGACGGCACCCGTCTGCACGAGCTCGACGCTCGGGATCTCGGGGCCGATGAGGCGGTGGGCGAGGTCGAGGAACGCGCTCGTCGAGCGGCCCGTGGCCTCGTAGCGGTAGCTCGGCGGGGTCGCCGCCCGGCGCTCGGCGCCGGTGCCGACGAGCACCCGGTAGACGTCGTTCGCCGTCTCAACGTCGCTCGAGACGAGCGTGACCTCCTCGCCCATGACGTAGGAGATCGCGCCCTTCAGGAACGGGTAGTGGGTGCACCCGAGCACGAGGGTGTCGATGCGGGCCGCCTTCAGCGGTGCGAGGTACTCCTCGGTGATCGCGAGCAGTTCGTCGCCCGTCGTCACCCCGGCCTCGACGAACTCGACGAACCTCGGGCACGCCTGCGAGAAGAGCTCGAGGTGCGGTGCCGCGGCGAAGGCGTCGTCGTAGGCCCGCGAACCGATCGTGCCGGCGGTGCCGATCACGCCGACCCTGCCGGTCTTCGTCGCCGCGACGGCGCGTCTGACGGCCGGCTGGATGACCTCGACGACGGGCACGTCGTATCGCTCGCGCGCATCGCGGAGCATCGCGGCGGAGGCCGTGTTGCAGGCGATCACGAGCATCTTGACGCCCTGGGCGACGAGGTCGTCGAGCACCGCGAGCGCGTACCCGCGCACGTCGGCGATCTTCTTCGGCCCGTACGGCGAGTGCTCGAGGTCGCCGATGTAGAGGATCGACTCGTTGGGCAACTGGTCTTTCACGGCCCGGGCGACGGTGAGCCCGCCGACCCCGGAGTCGAAGATTCCGATCGGTGCATCCGTCACGACATGCAAGCGTAGCGCTCCCCGCTGTACGCGCCCTCCTCGATAGGCTTGGCGGGTGACCGGCTCAGCAGCGCTCTTCACCGACCGATACGAACTGACGATGGTCGATGCCGCGTTGCTCGACGGCACCGCCCACCGCGAGAGCCTCTTCGAGGCCTTCGCGAGGCGCCTGCCCGATGGGCGGCGCTACGGCATCGTGGCGGGCACCGGGCGCCTGATCGAGTTGATCCAGCGTTTCCGCTTCGACGAGGCGGAGCTCGAGTGGCTCCGCGAGCACGACGTCGTGCGACCCGCGACCCTCGACTGGCTCGCCGACTACCGGTTCAGGGGCGACATCTGGGGCTACCGCGAGGGCGAGGCCTACTTCCCGGGCTCGCCGCTCCTCACGATACAGGCGACGTTCGCCGAGGCCGTCATGCTCGAGACCGTCGTGCTCTCGACCCTCAACTACGACTCGTCGGTCGCGAGCGCCGCCGCCCGCATGGTCTCCGTCGCCCTCGGCCGACCGATCGCCGAGATGGGCTCGCGGCGCACGAGCGAGGGCTCGGCGATCGCCGCCGCACGCGCCGCCTACATCGCGGGCTTCGACGCGACGTCGAACCTCGAGGCCGGGCGCACGTGGGGCATTCCGACGATGGGCACCGCTGCGCACGCCTTCACCCTGCTGCACGACACGGAAGAGAGCGCGTTCCGCGCCCAGGTCGAGGCCTTCGGCCCGAAGACGACGCTGCTCGTCGACACCTACGACATCACGAAGGGCGTCGAGCTCGCCGTGAAGGTCGCCGGCCCCGAGCTCGGCGCGGTGCGCATCGACTCCGGCGACCTGCCGACCGTCGTGGCCGCCGTGCGCGAGCAGCTCGACACCCTCGGTGCCGTCGACACGCGCATCACCGTCACGAGCGACCTCGACGAGTTCACGATCGCAGGCCTCTCCGGTGCTCCCGTCGACGCCTACGGCGTCGGCACCGCCGTCGTCACCGGCTCGGGCTTCCCGGCCGCCGGCATGGTGTTCAAGCTCGTGGCGCGCCGCGACGACGCCGGCGAGTGGGTCTCGGTCGCGAAGGCGTCGACGCAGAAGGCGAGCGTCGGCGGCCGCAAGAACGCCGCACGCCGGCTCGACGCGACGCTGACGGCACGCGAAGAGCTCGTCTTCGTCGGCGACGGCCCCGGCGGCGAGGCCGAGTACGAGGCGGGCAGCCAGCTGCGCCCGCTCATGGTGCAGCTGATGAGCGGCGGCGAGGCCGACCCCGCGTTCCTCGGCGAGGCGGGCACCGAGGCCGCGCGCGAGCACCGCGCGACGGTCATGCAGGAGCTGCCGATCGAGGCGTTCCGCCTCGGCCGCGGCGAACCGGTGATTCCGACGACGTACCGCTGAGCGACGAAGCGCTGAGCGACGAAGCGCCGAGCGACGTACCGCTGAGCGCGGCTACTCCGCCTTCATCTTCTCGTAGATCGCCTTGCAGGTCGGGCAGACCGGGAACTTCTCGGGGTCGCGCCCGGGGGTCCACTTCTTGCCGCACAGCGCCTTCACGGGCTTGCCGGTGAGGGCCGACTGCAGGATCTTGTCTTTCTGCACGTAGTGCGAGAAGCGCTCGTGATCGCCGGGCTCGATGGCCTCTTCGTTCAGGAGCTTCTCGAGTTCGCGGTCGAGAACGTCGGTGCCGCCGCCGGGCGAACCAGGGTCGGCGATGCTCACGCGCACGGAGGAGATCATGCGTTCGATTCTACGCGCGGATCGCGGCACCGATGATCTCGGGCCCGCGGCGGTCGAAGACCCTGCCGCCGGCGGTCACGCCGATCACGAGCACGAGGAGACCGAGGCCGATGCCCGAGGCGAAGGATGCCGCGTGCCACGCAGGGTCGACGAAGATGCCGAGCCAGCCGAACACCAGCGCCGGCAGCGCGATCAGCAGCGAACCGAGCATGGTGATCGACTGCACGAGCGCCGTGATGGTGCCGGTCGCCTGCGGCTGCTGGAACGGGCTGTCGCCCGGCTTGACCGCCGGATACGGGAACCGGGCCGAGGTGATCGACCCGACGCCGAGTCCGGCCAGCAGCAGCGCCGTGCTCACGCCGAGGAGCGATGGCAGCAGTCGCCAGTCGTTCAGCACGAAGACCGTGACCGCGCTGCCGAGGCCGATGACCAGCACGCCGGCGATGAGCACCGGCACGAGCCGGCCGATCCGATCGGACACCCCGCGTACGCCGGAGACGACGTGCAGCCAGATGGCCGTCGAGTCGTAGGCGGTGTCGTTGTGCAGGCTCCACCCGAGGAACAGGCACATGAGCGGCACCGGGATCAGCCAGAGGTACTCGGTGGGCACGCCGGCGAGGCTGAGCGGCACCATCACGATGATCGGGACGATCGGAACCATGACGAGCGAGACCCAGTAGCGCGCGTCGCGGAACCAGTAGGTGAAGCTGCGCGCGGCGACCGCGCCGGCGGCGCCGTGCGGCAGCCGGTCGAACCAGCCGAGTCCGCGGTAGCTCTTGGCCGAGGCCTCGCGGCCGGGGGTCACGAGCATCTTGGCGACGAGGGCCTGCCAGCCGAACCAGATGAGCACGAGGGTCGCCGCGGCGATCAGGAACTTGACGATCGCCGGGCCCCACTGGCCGGCGGCCGCGTCGCCCGGCACCGCGAAGGCCGCGCCGAACGGGGTCCAGGAGAGCACGCCCGCGATCGATTCCATGACCGAGGCGCCCGAGCTCTCCCAGTCGACCGAGACGAGCACGACGATGATCGGCGAGGCCATCACGATCAGGAGCAGCCCGAGCACGCCGCTGAGCTCGCGGGCCCGTCGAGTGGCGAGCAGCAGGGATGCGACGCCGGTCGCGACGCGCGCGATGAGGAGGCACGTGGCGAACGCGATCGCCGCGGCGATGATCGCGAGGAGGGTCTCGCCGACGCCGCGCGACCAGGTGACGACGGTGCCGAGCAGCACGATGGCGAGCACGAGCGCGGGGATCCCGATGACGGCCGCGACGGCGAGGCCGATCGCGAGCGTGCGGTCGGGCAGGCCGAAGAGCGCGAAGCGCCGGGGATCCATCGTGTCGTCGACCCCGAAGATCAGCGGCACGATGATGAAGCCGAGCACGGTGATCGACCCGGCGACCACGAAGGCGTCGCGGATGACCTCGACGTCATCGACGAATCGCAGCCCGACGAGCGATGCGAACAACAGCGCAGCCAGGCCCAACCCGTAGATCAAGCCGAGGACGATGCCGACGACCTGCCACGCGCTTCGCTGGAAGATGTTGCCGAGCAGCCGCAGTTTCAGTCGGAGAAACTGTGCAACCATTCCATGCCTTCCGCAGCCTTGCGTCCGCCGGCGAGCTCGACGAATCGGTCTTCGAGGGTCTGTCCGGCGCGGACCTCGTCGAGCGTGCCCGCCGCGAGCACGCGCCCGGCCACGATGATCGCCGCCGAGTCGCAGACGCGCTCGATGAGGTCCATGCCGTGGCTCGAGAGCACGACCGTGCCACCGCCTGCGACGTAGCGCTCGAGGATCTCGGTGAGGTTCGCGGCCGACACGGGGTCGACCGACTCGAACGGTTCGTCGAGCACGAGGAGGCGCGGCGAGTGGATCATGGCGCACGCCAGCGCGATCTTCTTCGTCATGCCCGCGGAGTAGTCGGCGACGAGCCGGTCGACGGCGTCGTCGAGGCCGAATGCCGCGATCAGGTCGGCGCTGCGCTCGCGCACGGTACGGCTGTCGAGGCCGCGCAGCACGCCGGAGTAGTACAGGAGCTGCGCACCGGTCAGCCGGTCGAAGAGGCGCAGCCGGTCGGGCAGCACGCCCGTGGCGCGCTTGGCGGCCCGCGGGTTCGCCCACGCGTCGATGTCGTGGATGCGCACGGTGCCGGCGTCGGGACGAAGGAGGCCCGTCACCATCGAGAGGGTCGTCGTCTTGCCGGCGCCGTTCGGACCGACGATGCCGAAGAACGATCCGGCGCGCACGTCGAGGCTGATGCCGTCGACGGCGGTGTTCTCGCCGAACTTCTTCACGAGCCCCTCGATCGCGAGCACCTTCGGCGCGGTCGCCGGCGGTGCGCTTCGAGCCGGGCGCAGCGAGCGCTTCTTGCGCGCCGTGGGCTTCTTGGCGGGCTGGATCACGGCGACGGCCTGGGCGGCGCTGCCGGATGCCTCGGCAGCTGCCTCGCTCGATTCGGCCACGGGCGACGCGGGCGGGGCGACGGGCGCCTCGGGTGCCGCGGTCGCGACGTCTTCGGTGGCCACGACCTCGGTGGCGGCGACGGCCGCGACCACCGCAGCTGCAGCAGGCCGCTTCGGAGCGCGCTCGACGGTCTCCTCGTCGATCTCCGAACGCGCGGCGGCAGTCCGGGGCGCGACGACGGACGCGGTCCGGGGCGCTGTCTCGGGCGCGGCGACGGACGCGGTCTCGGGTGCGGCGACGGGCGCGGTCTCGGGCGTGGTCTCGGGCGTGGTCTCGGGTGCGACAGGGGGCTCGGACACCGTCGCCGCGGACGTGTCGGGGGCCTTGCGCGTCGACCGCTCGGCGGCCGTGGTCTCGGTGGTGAGCGCCGCGGCGACCTGTTGCGACTGGCGTCGAGTCGCCGCCGCCGTCGCCACGGCCTCGGTTCGGCTCTTCGCCGCACCGGCTGCACTCTTGGTCGCGGTCGCTCGCGGCGCCCGCGTGGTCTTCGCGGCCTCGCCGCGTGCGGCGGCGGCCTTCGCCGACGCTGTGCGCGACGCGGCGGTGCGCTTCGAGGCCGGGCGGCTCTCTGTCGTCTCGCCTGCGGCCGACTCGGCGGCTTCTGCGGCGGCTTCGGCTGCTGCGGCCTGCTTCTTCGCGGCAGCGGTCTTGGCCGCCGTCGTCTTCGCTGCCGCGGTCTTGGCGGCCGCGGTCGACTTCGCAGCGGCGGTCTTGGCCCCCGTCGAAGCACCGGCGGCCTTCTTCGCTGCGGTCGTCTTCGCCGCCGTCGACTTCGCAGTCGCCGCCGCGGCGGTCGTCTTCGGTGCGGCCGTGCGCGCGGGGCGCTTCGCCGTCGCTGCCGACTGCACCGGCTGGGACTCCGGTGTATCGGACGCCCCCGCTCCGGTGCCTTCGGCAGTTTCGTCGTCGTGTTCGGAGCGCGAAACGGAAGTCACCCAGACAACCTATCAATCAGCACCGCCGTTGCGAGCCTTGTCGCACGGTGATTGGAGGGGGAGACTGGGTATCGGCTGAGCGTCGTATCACGATCGCACTACGACCTTGCCCCCCAGATGGTGGGCACGGAGCGGCCCCGATATCCTGAATACCGGCATAACGGCGTGTCCATATGTGAACTTCCGGATGAAATCCGGGCGAACCCTCGGCGACGAGGGCGGCGCTCGGGGGGCATCCGACCCACCGAAGGAGATGCAGTGACCCAGATCGTGATTCTCGCGGCCGGCATGGGGAGCCGGCTCGGGCGATCCCTCCCCAAGCCCCTCACCGAGCTCAGCGACGGCCGCACCATCATGCGCCAGCAGTTCGACAACATCGAGCACGCGTTCGGCGGCAACGCCGACGTGACCATCGTCGTCGGCTACAAGCTCGAGCACATCATCGAGGCGTTCCCGCAGGCGTCCTTCGTCTACAACGAGGAGTACGACCAGACGAACACCTCGAAGAGCCTCATGCGCGCCCTCGCGGCGTCGCAGTCCGGCGGCGTGCTGTGGATGAACGGCGACGTCGTCTTCGACCCGAGCATCCTCGACCGCGCGCTGCCCTACATCGCTCGCGACCAGTCCTTCGTCACCGTCAACACCTCGAAGGTGTCCGACGAAGAGGTGAAGTACACGACGAGCGCAGAGGGCTACATCAAGGCGCTCTCGAAGACCGTCAAGGGCGGTCTCGGCGAGGCCGTCGGCATCAACTACATCTCGAGCCGCGACAAGGCGACGTTCCTCGCGCACCTGCACCGCGTCGGCGACCAGGACTACTTCGAGCGCGGCCTCGAGCTCGCGATCGAGCAGAACGGCCTCCTCGTCGAGCCGATGGACATCTCCGACCTCTACGCGGTCGAGATCGACTTCGCCGAAGACCTGGAGCGTGCGAACCACTTCGTGTGACCTGCACCACAGCACCGAAATAAGAGAAGAGAGCGGATGCCACGAGGCATCCGCTCTCTTCTCTTTTCGGAGTTCTCGCGTTCCGTACGTGGTGCCCGGCGGCTCAGCGCCCCGTCGTGAGCGTGCGCGCGACGCCCGCACGGGCGAGCGATGCCGCGATCACCCGGCCGAGCCAGGTGAACGCGATCGGGCTCAGGGCGAACATCGCCAGGTAGAGCGCCCAGAACCAGGGCGCGTAGTGCTCGGGTCCGAGGGCGATGAAGGTGCCCCCGGCGAGGATCAGGCCGGAGGCCCCTGCCGCGACGTAGTAGAGCCACGGCGACCAGTTCTTGTACCGGGTGATGAAGAACGGCAGCTCGAGCAGTGCGCCGACCAGGAGGCCGGTGCCGAGGAATCGCAGGATCCAGTGGGGGGCGAAGGCCGCGCCGACGAGACCCGCGATGAATCCGGTGAGGATGCCGACGCCCGGGCGCTTCAGGAGTGCGAGCGCCACGGCGCTCGGCAGGAAGTGCGAACCGATCGTGATGCCGTAGAGCATCGGGGCGATGCCGGCGATGAGCCCGGCGGCGTACCCCGCACCGGCGGCGAACAGGCCGCCGCCGACGCCGATCGCGGCGCAGCTGAGGATCACACGGGTACTGGTGCGGTGCACGAGGCTCCTTCCGACTGGGCTCGGCACTTGCCACCCGTCGATACAAATCTACCCCGGTGCGGCATCTACGATGAGAGCGTGATGAGCACGGTGTCGAGAGCATACGGTGATGCCCATCCGCTGCAGCGGACGCCGTGGGCCAGGTACCGCCATTCGTTGTGGCTGCTCACGACCCGCGACCTGAAGGTGCGCTACTCGACCTCCGCCCTCGGGTACGTGTGGTCGGTGCTCGACCCCCTCGTCATGGCGGGCATCTACTGGTTCGTCTTCACCCAGGTCTTCCAGCGCCCGGTGGGCACCGATCCGTACATCGTGTTCCTGCTGTCGGCGCTGCTGCCGTGGATGTGGTTCAACGGGTCGGTCTCCGACTCCACCCGCGCGTTCCTGAAGGACGCGAAGCTCGTGCGCTCGACGATGATCCCGCGCACGATCTGGGTCAACCGCATCGTGCTGTCGAAGGGCATCGAGTTCCTGCTCGCGCTGCCGGTGCTCGCGCTCTTCGTCGTGGTCTTCCATGCGGAGGTCTACTGGGAACTCGCGCTCTTCCCGATCGCGATCGTGCTGCAGGCGATCCTCACCGCGGGCGTGGCCTTGATCGTCGCGCCGCTCGTGGTCTTCTTCCGCGACCTCGAGCGGGCGGTCAAGCTCGCGCTCCGGTTCCTGTTCTACGCCTCCCCCATCATCTACGGCGTCACCGACCTGCCGTCGCAGCTGCATTTCTGGGCGGCCTTCAACCCGCTCTCGGGCATCTTCGGCATCTACCGCGCCGGGTTCTTCCCCGAAGAGCTCGACTGGTTCAACGTCGCCGTCTCCGCCGGGATGTCGCTCGCGATCCTCGCGGTCGGCCTCTGGGTGTTCCGCTCCTCGGAGCGCCAGGTACTGAAGGAGATCTGAGTTGGATGCCACGACCGCCGTCTCCTCGGCCCCCTTCGCCATTCGCACCACGGGGCTCGGCATCCGCTTCCGGCGCAATCGACGCGGCCGCCGCTCGTTCAAGGACCTGCTGGCCGGCCGCCGCCGCCGCACGCGTCCCGGGGAGTTCTGGGCGCTCCGCGACGTCTCGATCGAGGTGCGCCCCGGCGAGGCGATCGGCGTCGTCGGTCGGAACGGCCAGGGCAAGTCGACCCTGCTGAAGCTCGTCGCCGGCGTCATGATCGCCGACGAGGGCACGGTCGAGATCACGGGCGGTGTCGCCCCGCTCATCGAGATCACCGGCGGGTTCGTCGACGACCTCACCGTGCGCGACAACGTCTACCTGACGGCCGGCCTGCACGGCATGACGAACGCCCAGATCGACGCGAAGTTCGATGAGATCATCGAGTTCGCCGACATCGGGGACTTCCTCGACACGCCCTACAAGCACCTCTCGAGCGGCATGAAGGTGCGCATCGCGTTCGCGGTGATCTCGCAGCTCGAGGAGCCGATCATGCTCGTCGACGAGGTGCTCGCCGTGGGCGACAAGGCGTTCCGCGAGAAGTGCTACCGCCGCATCGACGAGCTGCTCGCCGGCGGCCGCACGCTGTTCTTCGTCTCGCACAACGAACGGGACCTCCGCCGGTTCTGCACGCGCGGCCTCTACCTCGACAAGGGCTCGCTCGTGCTCGACGGCCCGATCGACGACGTGCTCGCCCGCTACAACGCCGAGCACGGGGTCGCGTAGGCGACACCCGCCCGCCGACCCCTCAGCGGGCTCGCGTATCATCGCCACATGCCAGACCGCGTGCACACGATCACCTCGATGGGGCCGAGCGATCCGAGCGAGCAGTCTCGCGAGCGCCCTCGCGAGCAGGAGGGCCCGACGGCCGGCGATCCGACCGTGGGCGCCCCCGCCGACGCAGCTCGCGCGCACGGCGTCGAACGTGCGATCGACCGCGCGCTCGCGATCCAGCGTCCGATCGTCGTGGCGCATCTCCGCGGCATCCGTCGCCGTTCACCTGGCGCGACGCCCGACCAGCTCGTGCGCATCCTCGAACGCCGCTACCTCGCCGCCGTCACCACGGGCGGCGCAGCCGTCGGGGCGACCGCGGTGATCCCGGGTGTCGGCACCGGTGTGACGCTCGCACTCTCCGGCGTCGAGACCGCGGGGTTCCTCGAGGCGACCGCGCTCTTCGCCCAGTCGGTGGCGGAGGTGCACGGCATTCCCATCGACAACCCCGAGCGGGCGCGGGCGCTCGTGATGACGCTCATGCTCGGCCGCGAGGGCAGTGATCTCGTGCGTCAATTCGCCGGCCAGGCGACCGGTTCGGGCGTGGCCCGCGACGCCTACTGGGGCGAGCTCATCACGAACAGTCTGCCGAAGGCCGTCATGGGCACCGTCGTCGACCGCCTGCGCAGCGTCTTCATCAAGCAGTTCGCAGTGCGCGGCGGCGCCGGCATCATCGGCAAGGCGATCCCGTTCGGCATCGGGGCGGCGATCGGCGGCATCGGCAACAACGTGCTCGGTCGCCGGGTGCTCACGCAGTCGCGGCTCGCGTTCGGCACGGCGCCGGCAGCACTGCCGCTCGAGCTCGAACCGCGCGGCGACGAGACGATGCTCGTCTCGACGGGCAAGCGGGTCGTGCGCATCGCCGGCGCGGTCGGCGGGGCCGTCGGCCGCGCAGCGAAACTGCCGTTCGATCGGCTCGCAGCAGCCCGGTCGTCGTCGGACGACGGCGACGGCGACAGTGACGGCGACGACCGCGACGGGGACTCGACGACAGCCGATCACTGAGCGCGTGATCGAAGGTAGGCCGCTGCCGCCGCGTCGGTCTCGAGCTCGGCAGCGCGAGCGAAAGCAGCGGATGCTTCGACTCGACGACCCGCCCGCGTGAGCAGGTCACCCCGGGTGGCGTGGAAGGCCGACAGGCGTTCGCTTCCGGGCGGGAGCTCGTCGAGCAGCGCGAGGCCGATCTCGGGCCCGTCGGTCCTGCCGACCACCGCGGCGGATGCGATGCGGGCACCCGCCGTCGGCGCCACGGCGACGAGCACTCTCGACAGCTTCGTGAGCGCCGCCCAGTCCACGGCCGCTCCGCGGACTCGGGCAGCGTGAACGGCCTGCATCGCCGCCTCGAGCTGGAACCGTCCGGGTGTTCCGCCCAGCTCCCCCGCCCGTCGGAGGTAACCTTCGCCCTCGACGATCAGCGCCGCATCCCAGGTGGCCGGATCCTGCTCGTCGAGCGGCACGAACACACCCGAACGGGCCTCGGCTCGAGACAGTGAGAGCGCGATGAGTGCCGCCAGCGACCACGCCTCCGCTTCCGCATCCAGAAGCACGGCCAGGGTCGTTGCGAGGTGAAGCGCCTCGCCGGCCATCGAATCCGGCTCGCGATGCGAGCGGCCGTCGGCATCGCGCCACGCGATCGCGTAGCAACCGTAGACCGCTTCGAGCACGGCGCTCAGCCGATGAGGCATGCTCGCGCGGTCGGGGATCGCGAACGGGATGCCGGCATCGCGGATGCGGCGCTTCGCGCGCACGAGCCGCTTCGTCAACCCGGCCGGTGCGACGCCGTACGCGGCGGCGATCTGCGCTGCGGTGAACCCCAGGACCAGCTGCAGCATGAGCGGCGTGCGTACTCCGGCGTCGACCGCCGGATCGGCGCACGCGAACATCAACTCCAGGCGACGGTCGCCGATCGCGCCGGGATCGACCTCGTCGAGCGCGTACGGCATGCGCGGGTCATCCGCGTCGAGCTCGGCGCCGGTGCGATGCGCGGCCGACCTCCACGCGTCCCGCTGACGATTCCTGGCCACGGTCAGCAGCCATCCTTCCGGATTCGCAGGAATCCCCGTCGCGGGCCACGAGCGCAGGGCCTGTTCGAGGGCAGCAGCGACCGCGTCCTCCGCTTCGGCGATGTTCGCGTTCGCCGAGACGAGCAACGCCACGAGCCGCCCGAACGACGCGCGCGCTGCGTGGGCCGCGACCTGGCGGGCGTCTGATGTCACTCGACCCAGACACCTGCGACGGCATACGTGGCGACCGGCCGGATCTCGACCGATCCCCACCGCACCGGCGGTGCCTGCTGCGCCCAGGCGAGGGCGGCGTCCGGATCGGCGACCTCGATGACGAACACGCCGCCCAGTTGTTCCTTCGTGTCCGCGAACGGTCCGTCTTGGATGCGCAACTCGCCGGTGACGAGCGACACCGTGGTCGAGCTCTCGGACGAACCCAGCACCTCGGCCGCGACGAGCACGCCGGCGGCCTCGAGCGTCGCCGCGTAGGCGGCCATCGCGTCCATGGCGGCTGCGACCGCCTCCTCGTTCTGGCGCAGCCCGTCGCCTTCGGAGTAGTGCGTCAGCAACATGTATCGCATGTGCTCGATTCTCTCGTCGGGCGTCGCGTTCGGCAACGGATCAGCGGGCCACGGTGTACTCGACGATGAGCACGCCGGTCGTGGTGGGGATGCTTCGACCGAGCCTGAGGTCGACGCGGTCGCCCTGCCCGAAGAGCCGAGCGCCCGAGCCGACGACGATGGGGTGGATCTGCAACGCGTAGCGGTCGACGAGACCCGCGATATGCAGCGAACGGACGAGTTCGCCGCTGCCGAGGATCAGGAGGTCACGGGAGGAGCGCTCCTTCAGCGCGGCGACCGTCGACACCGCCTCGCCCGCAAGGAGTTCGCTGTTCGGGTACGCCAATGCCGTGTCGGCCGAGCGCGAGACGACGAACTTCTCGGACCCGAGGAGGACATCGACGAACGGGTTCGGCCCGACCGATGACCAGTAGCCGAGCACGTCGTCGTAGGTGCGGTGGCCGAACACGAGGGCTGGACCGGCCCCCATGCCCTCACCGGCGTACTTCATCAGCACCTCGTCCTGGTAGCCGTTGCTCCATCCGCCCTCGGTGAACCCCCCTCGGGCGTCCTCGTCGGCCCGACCGGGCCCCTGCATGACGCCGTCGAGGCTGACGCTCTCGAAAACCGTGATCGTGGACATGCTCTGCTGTCTCCTCTGTTCGCCCGCAGGGTGCGGGCTCACCAGAATGACGATCGACCCACCCTCGCGTGGACACCGTCGGCACGATCCGGTGCACGCACTCGCAGACTCGGCCGACTCGGCCGTCCCGGCGAACTCGCCCGGAGATCGCCCCGTCCGACGCTGAATTCGCTATATTCAGAATATGTTGAATTTGGATCGCACCCTGTCCCGCCCGGGCGCGACGCTCCGCTTCACGATGCTCGACGGTGATCGGCGACCGGTCGTGCTCGTCCACGGCGCCGGCATGGATCACTCCATGTTCGCCGTGCAGGCCCTCGCCCTTCAGGAGGCCGGGCACTCGGTCGTCGCCTTCGATCAGCGCGGCCACGGGGGCTCGCGCCTCGAGCCCGACGCGCGCTTCACCGGGCGGGCCGCGCTCGACGATCTCTCGGCGCTGCTCGACCACCTCGCCCTCGACCGTCCCGCCCTCGTGGGACACTCGCTCGGCGGCAACCTCGCGCAGGCACTCGTACGCAGCGACCCGGGTCGAGCCGGCGCGCTCATCGTGATCGACTCGACCTGGAACACCGGGCCGCTCTCCCGCGGCGAACGCACCGCGCTCCGCCTCGCCGCCCCCGCACTGTCGCTCGTTCCCGCGTCGCGACTGCCGGGCATGCTGGCCCGCGCCTCGGCGGTAACGCCAGGGGCGATCGCGGCCACCGAGGCGATGTTCGCCCGCATGCCGAAGCGCTCCTTCCTCGACGTCTGGCGCGCGACCGTCGCGTTCGTCGACCCCGACCCCGACTACCGGGTGCCCGTTCCCCTCGGCCTCATCCGCGGCGAACTGGATCGCACGGGCAACATCGCGACGGCCATGCCCGCGTGGGCGAGGGCCGAGGCCGTCGGCGAACGGGTCATCGCGGGCGCCGGCCACGTGGTGACCCTCGATGCGCCCGAAGCCACG
Organism: Agromyces sp. NPDC056965; assembly: GCF_042673425.1. Taxonomy (NCBI): domain Bacteria; kingdom Bacillati; phylum Actinomycetota; class Actinomycetes; order Micrococcales; family Microbacteriaceae; genus Agromyces; species Agromyces sp. NPDC056965. The sequence goes on from NZ_JBHURI010000020.1 coordinate 14,879, forward strand.
ACGATCGCGCTCCTCGACCTGCTCGCATCGGTGCCCCATGTCTGAGCGCGACGAACGTGTCGAGTTCATCGAGTCGGTCGGCGACACCCTGGCCTCCTGGCACCTCTCCCGCACGACCGGGAGGGTGTACGGGTTCCTGCTACTCAGGACCGAGCCGGAGACCCTCGACACCATCGCCGCGGAACTGAGCCTCAGCGCCGGCGGTGTCAGCACCGCGGTCCGCGAGCTCACGTCGTGGGGGCTCGCTCGAACGATCCCCCAACCCGGCAGCCGGCGCCTCCGCGTGGAGGCCGTCGGCGGATTCGAGCAGTTGCTCGCTGCGAGTCACGAGCGAACGCGAACCTTCATCCGCACGCTCCGCTCGGGAGCGGCGCTCACCGAGGGAGAACGCGCGCGCGAACGCCTCCGCGCCGTCGTCGACCTCTTCGAGGGCTACGTCGACGCAGGCGACCGGATGCTGCGACGGCATCACCTCGACGACGGCGATCCGCGGCCCTGACTCCGCACCGGCCCCGGTTGCCCGACGGCCTGCTCGCAGCTACGCCTCGAGTTCCTCGTCGTCCTGTTCACCGGCGCGGACGTCGCGCTCATCGATGTCGCCGTCTGCAGCGTGCAGGGCGGCGAACCGCTCCCACTCGGCCATGAGGTGATCGACCGCCGCATGGAACCTCGCCGTCGTGACGCCCGGGGTGGGGTCGCCGAAGTAGCGTTCGACCCAGAGTCCGAGCCGCTCGAGCGCTTCCACGTCGTGTGCGACGTCGTCGACGCGCGCGACCATGGCCGCGGCATCCGTCACGTCGAGCCATTCGCACGCCTGCAGGTAGCCCGACGTGTCGATCTGCGCCTCGGGATTGGCCGGTCGGGTGATCAGGAGCGGCTTGCCCGCCGCCAGTCGGTCGTAGACCATCGCGGAGATGTCGACGACTGCGACATCGGCCGCGGCGAGCTGCCAGCCGAGCTTCGGTCCGTCGTCGTAGACGTGCTGCGCCGTCGGGTCGGCGGCATTCGCCGCTTCGATCGCGGAGATGATGGCGCGATTCGCCGCACCGTACTCGTGATCGACGACGCCTGATCGTGGGTGCGGCCGGTAGATGACCCGGTGGCGGCCGGTCGCGAGCAGACCCTGCACGAGCGGCACGCCGTGCGTCGCGATGGATCCGTACGCCGCCGCGTCGCGATCGCCCTCCCAGGTGGGCGCGTAGAGCACGACCTCGCGCTCGTCGGGCGTGTACGGCAGCGCCGCGCCGTCGAGGTAGTGGTCGGCCTGCGGGCGACCGATGGGGATGGCCCGCTTGTCGAAGTCGTAGTCCCAGAGCACCTTCTCGAGCCGCGCCCGAGCCGCATCGCCCGCGATCAGCGAGTAGTCGTAGGCCTTGAACTGGTTCGTCGTCATGTACATCTTGTCGGACTCGCCGTGGTTGATGAACACGTGCCAGCGACGGCCGTACCGCATCATCTGGAAGTTCTTGGCGTTCTGGTTCACGTAGAAGACGACATGCAGGTCTTGCTCGGCGATCACCCGCTCGAGGTCGGCCACTCGGCGCACGTAGGCGACGGGCACCGGCGACTCGTCGAGCAGCGTGAGGGCCGCACCGGACGCACGGCTCAGGATGAGCACGGGGTGGCGCTCGGCCAGTTCCGCGAGCGGGGCGTACCACTGGCGCAGCTGGTAGAGGTTGACCTTGCCGTCGGCGAAGTAGACGCCGACGCGGAAGCGATGCGGCGGCAACGGCTCCTGCTCGGCGAGCTTCACGCCGAGCGAGCGCTGCGCACGTCTGGACCACATGATGTCCTTGGCCAGCTTGACGGCGCGTCGCGCGTCTTTCCTCAATCCCACTGTCCAAGGGTAGCGAGGTCGGGCTGAGCGGATGCCCCGTCGCCCGCGCCGCGGCAGCACTGAGAGCCGATCGTTACCGCACGCAGTGCCACGCTGCCGGGTTGACCCCTGCAGGTCCGCTCACACCACCGGCGGACGCCCCGCGAGCGTCATGCGCCAGATCGTGCGCCACCGCATCGGCCGGCGCTCCCCCGGGTACTCCCTCCACCCGGCGCGCCAGCCGGCGAACCACGCCTTCAGCGCTGCCGGCTGCCGCGCCCAGCGCAGCACCTGGATCGCGGTCCACGAGCCGACGTAGAACGGCACGAGCACGGCGGGGAGGTTGCGTCGGGCGAGCCAGACGCGGTTCCTGGCGTTCAGCCGGTAGTAGTACGCGTGCCGGGCGGGGTCGATGACCGGATGCCCCGCCTCGAGGTCGCCCGCGTACCACGCGACGTGCCCGGTGTCCCAGACCCGCCAGGCGAGCTCGATGCCCTCGTGCGCGTAGAAGAACGGGTCGGCCCAGCCGCCGGTCGCGTCGAACACCGCACGCGGCATGAGCACGGCACCCTCCCAGCACGAGAAGACGTTGCTCGAGTGCGACGGGTCGCCCTTCCGGATGCGCGGGATCCACCGGCGCGGCGAGACGCGTCCGGTCGGATCGACGACCCGTGGCTGGATGAGCCCGATCTCGGGCCGCTCGGCCAGCATCCGGCACCCGTCGGCGAGGAAGGTCTCGCTCGGCAGGAAGGCGTCGTCGTCGAGGAAGAAGAGCCCGTCGCCCGTCACGAGCGGCACGCCTCGATTGCGGCCGGCCGGGATGCCGAGGTTCTCGGGCAGGTGCAGCGTCTTCACGCCGCCCGGGAGCGCGGGCTCCGCCGTCGCCGGGTCCCACCCGTTGCCGACGCAGACCACGTCGACATCGACGCCCTGCTGGTCGAGGATGCTGCGGATGCCGCGGGCCAGGTCGTCGGGCCGCTTGCCCATCGTGAGCACGACCACGCCGACGCGCGGCCGGGCGGAGTCGACGTGAGGATCGGGGTCAGGACCGGACACGACGAGAGGCCATGATCGCGACGAAGTGCCCGATCACGGAGAGCACCGCAAGCGGCAGGAGCACCGCGAGCACGATGCGATCGGTGATCGGCTGCCCCGCGACGAGCCCGACGAGCGCCGCGGCGAAGGCGATGAGCGTCAGCTCGACGGAGTGGTACAGGCGGTGGAACGGCAGGAACCGGGCGACCTTGCGGAGCTTGGCGACGAGACCCCCGCGGGGAGCGGTCTCGCCGTGGGTGTCGGCGAGCTTGGCGAGCCCGGCGTTCGCACGCGCGACGTGCACCATGTCGTTGAGCGCCTTGTTGAGCACGATGACGAGGGCGAGGAGCGCTGCGATCGTGGTCCACAGGAAGTCGGCGGGGAACTCGAGCGGATACGCGGCCGCGCGGATGCCGAGGGCGAGCGGGATGAGCGCCTCGGTCGTGTAGTGCCCGACCTTGTCGAGGAAGACGCCGGCGGGCGAGGAGGTGCGGCGCCACCTGGCGACCTCGCCGTCGCAGCAGTCGACGAGCATCTGCAGCTGGCCGAGCACGACGGCGAGCAGCGCACCCCAGATGCCGGGGATCAGGAGCGCCGCGGCCGTCGACCAGCCCACGAGGATCATGAGCCCCGTCACGCCGTTCGCGGAGATCGAGGTCTTCAGCAGCATCCACGTCAGATACGGGGAGAGCTTGCGCAGGTACAACGACGCCGTCCAGTGCTCGGCGTTGCGGCGACCGCGCACCTCGGGCGGCTGGGTCACCTCGCGGAGCTCGGCGATGCTCGTGGGTCTCGTGGTGACCGGACCGGTCTGCGACATCCGCGTCACCTTCCCGTGTGCCTGGCGATGTTGCTCGTCAGCGAGAGGTATCCGAGCACGAAGCCCACACCCCACGAGACGTGTATGCAGGGCAACACTACGAGAAACCAGGCCGCCGTGCGTGCGCCGCGCCCGCTCGCGTACGCGAGCGTGGCCGCGACCACGAAGAGCAGGTAGACGACCGGCACGATGAAGCCGAGCAGCAGCCACGGCGCAGCGCCGAGCGCCGCCTGCACGAGGCCGGCGATGCCGACGAGGAGACCGAGCGCGACGCCGAGCACCATGACGGGCGGCACGAAGTAGCGGATGCCGTTCGCCGACGGGAACCGACGTGCGAGTTCACCGCGCCAGAGCCCGGTGGAGAACATCTGGCGGGCGAGTCGATCGAGCGATGAGCGCGGCCGGTAGGTGACGCCGAGCCGAGGAGTGAACCACACGACGCCGCCGGTCTCCCGCAGGCGCCGGTTCAGCTCCCAGTCCTGGCCGCGCTTGATGGTCTCGTCGAAGAGCCCGACGCGCAGGAGCGCATCGCGGCGGAACACCCCGAGGTACACGGTGTCCGCAGGGCCGGCCGAGCCGCCGACGTGGAACGCGGAACCGCCGAGTCCGACCTTGGTCGTGTAGGCGAGGGCGACGGCACGCTCGAACGGGGTCTCACCGCGCGCGTCCATGATGCCGCCGACGTTGTCGGCTCCGGTGCGCTCGAGTTCGTCGACCGCGATGCGCGCGTAATCGGTCGGCAGCATCGAATGCGAGTCGACGCGCACGACCACTGGGTACTGCGCCGCGCGGATGCCGATGTTGAGCCCGGCCGGCGTCGAGCCGACCTCGTTCTCGAGCACGCGCACCCGTCGGTCGCGAGCCGCGAGGTCGGCGACCAGCTCGTTCGTGCCGTCGATCGACGGGCCGAGTGCGATGAGCACCTCGACGGGCCCCGTGTAGTCCTGCGCGAGGATCGACTCGACGGCAGCCCGAACGTGGGTCGCATCGTTCAGCACCGGCATGACATAGGAGACGCCGAGGAGCGATGCGGGCATCGCTTCTGGGTGGTTCTCGGGCATGTTCCTCACTCGTCGCTCGGGTCGATCGAGCCTAGCAGCAGCGACTTCGAGCGACCGCTGGCGCACGACGGCGGGCCCGGGTCCTCTCGGACCCGGACCCGCCGGTCGGTTGGTCGTTCGATCAGCCCTCGAAGGTGCCGAGGGTCACGGTGACCGTCTGCGACGAGCCGTCGCGAGTGAAGGTCAGCTCGGCCTTCGCACCCCCGGGGAGTGCGCGGACCTGGGCCGTGAGGTCGGTCTGGTCGGTGATCGGCACGCCGTTGAACTCGGTGACGACATCGCCCTTCTGCAGGCCTGCGGCGGCAGCCGCTCCTCCATCGGGCGTCTCGGCGATCAGCGCGCCGACGGTGTCGCTCGAACCGTCGGCCTCGGCCGACGTCACGGTGGCACCGAGCAGGCCGTGCGTGGCCGAACCGTTCTCGATGATCTCGTCGGCGATGCGCTTGGCGAGGTTCGACGGCACGGCGAAGCCGACGCCGATGTTGCCGGCGGTCTCGCCCTGGGCGGAGCTGCCCGTGGAGAGGATCGCGACGTTCACGCCGATGAGCTTGCCGTCGGAGTCGACGAGCGCGCCACCGGAGTTGCCCGGGTTGATCGCGGCATCCGTCTGGATGACCGGAAGCGAGACCTGACCCGCTGAAGCGCTCGGCTGCTGCTGCGTCTCACCGCCGTCGGGGTCGGGCAGGTCGAAGAAGAAGTCGAATGGGCTGTCGGAGCCGTCGCCCTGGCCGCCCTGGTCACCCTGATCGCTCTGCGAGTCGTCGGGCGTCGACGGTGCGGCCGAGGAGGCCACGTCGATCGAGCGGTTGAGCGCGCTGACGATGCCGTTGGTGACGGTGCCCGAGAGGCCGAGCGGAGCGCCGATCGCGATCGCGGTGTCACCGACGTTGAGCTTGTCGGAGTCGGCGAACTCGAGCGGCGTCAGGCCCGAGGCGTCGACCAGCTTGATGACCGCGAGGTCGGAGAGCGGGTCGGTGCCGACGAGCTCGGCCGTGTAGAGGTGGCCGTCGTTCGTCTTGACCTGGATGGTCGGGTCGCCGGTCGCGCCGTCGAGCGTCACGACGTGGGTGTTCGTCAGGACGTAGCCGTCCTCGGAGAGGATGATGCCCGAGCCGGTGCCGCCGGACTGGCCGCCCGAGACCGAGATGGTGACCACGCTCGGGCTCGCCTTGGCCGCCACGGCGGTGATCTGGTTCACCGAGTCGGTGTCGTTGACGACGATGTTCTGCGCGGAGTTCGCGGCATCGCTCGTCGGCGTGCCGTTGTCGTTCGTGAGCAGGGCGTTGATGCCCGCGCCCGACGCACCGCCGATGAGGGCGGCCGCGACGATCGCGGCGGCGACGCCGAGTCCGACGCGGCGCTGCTTGGGCGCTGCGGGCGCTGCAGCCTCGGCCGGAACGCCGGTGAGCGGCACGGTCGGCTGCGTCTGGTTCTGCGGTGCAGCGGGGCCGCCGAAGGCCGGCGGCACCTGGCCGGGCTGCGCAGGGGCAGCGGATGCCGCGGCGACGGGCTGGGCCGGCTGCTTCGTGTACTGGGGTGCGCTGTACGGCTGAGGCTCCTGCCCGGGCTCGTACACGGTGCCGGTCGCGGCGGGGGCGGCCGGCGCGACGGGCGCCGCGGCCGGTGCTGCGGGCGCTGCCGGTGCCGCCGGTGCAGCGACGGGGGCTGCGGGTGCGGTCGGCGCTGCGGGTGCGGCCGGGGTCTCGGGTGCGGCGGGCGCCGCGACATCCGTCGGCCGGGCCTCGGAGGCCGGGGTCTCGGTGGGCGCCGCGGCCTCGTTCGCTGCGGCGGAAGTCTCAGGGGTGACGGGCGCAGCGCTCTCGGCGGCCGCGGGCGTCGGAACGACGTCGTCCTCGCGGGGCTCCCCCGCGGCTCCGTTCGTGGTGTCGGTCATGGTGTGCTCCTTCCAAGCGATGCCAGCATCCCGAAGCAAGCTGTGTGCCCGATCGGCGGAGTCTATGACTCTGCTATCCCCGCGCCGGGATTTCTCCGAATGCCGGCCGGGGGCTGCGCTGCCTGCGCCAGCGTATCGGCAGCACCCTCGAATTCGGTGAGAACGGGCGCGATCGTCGCCCCGCACGGCGGGGCCCCCTCGCGTACGGTGTGAGTGTGAGCGACTTCTCCCCCGCGTCGGGCCTCGCGCCGTGGCAACGAACCGCGGCCGGCGCCGGCCTCCTGGCCGCCGACGGCTCGATCGCGCCGACGATCTTCGCCGAGATGAGCGCACTCGCCGCCCGCACCGGCGCGATCAACCTCGGTCAGGGCTTCCCCGACGAAGACGGCCCGGCCGAGGTGCTCGAGGCGGCGCGGCAGGCGATCGCCGACGGGGTGAACCAGTACCCGCCCGGGGTCGGCATGCCGGTGCTGCGCGAGGCGATCGCCGCCCACCAGCGCCGGTGGTACGGCATCGAGCTCGACGCGGCATCCGAGGTGCTCGTGACGGCCGGCGCGACGGAGGCCCTCGCGGCCACGCTGCTCGCATTCGTCGACACCGGCGACGAGGTCATGACCTTCGAGCCGTACTACGACGCGTACGCCGCGATCATCGCCCGCGCCGGCGGGGTGCACCGAACCGTGCCCCTGCGCTGGACGCGTGACGGGTCGGGCGAGCAGGCTTCCGGCTCCGGCTGGCAGCCGGATCACGACGAGCTGCGCGCGGCCGTCACCGACCGCACTCGCGTGATCCTCGTGAATTCGCCGCACAACCCGACGGGTGCGGTCCTCGATGCCGAGACGCTCGCGCTCGTCGTCGAACTCGCCGAACGGCACGACGCGCTGATCGTCACCGACGAGGTATACGAGCATCTCGTGTTCGGTGCTGCGCACACCCCGATCGCGACGCTGCCGGGTGCCCGTGAGCGCACGATCTCGATCTCGTCGGGCGGCAAGACCTTCTCGACCACGGGCTGGAAGGTCGGATGGCTCACCGCGCCCGCACCGCTCGTGACCGCCGTGCTCGCGGTCAAGCAGTACCTGACCTACGTCAACGGCGCCCCGTTCCAGCCCGCCATCGCGACCGGGCTCGGCCTGCCCGACGCCTTCTTCTCGGATGCCGCTGCAACCCTCGCGGCCAAGCGCGACCTGCTCGCCACGGGTCTCGAGGCTGCCGGCTTCGCGCTCTCGCTCCCGCAGGCCGGCTACTTCGTCATCGCCGATGCCGCGCCCCTCGGCTACACCGACGGCGCCGAACTGTGCCGGGCCCTGCCCGGCCTCGCGGGCGTCGTCGGCGTGCCGGTGACGGCGTTCGTGCACCCCGACCGCCAGGGCGCCTACTCGAGCCTCGTGCGCTTCGCGTTCTGCAAGCGACGCGACGTGCTCGAGGAGGCCTCCGCCAGGCTCACCGGGCTCAGCGCGAGGTGACGGTGAACCGCCGCAACGCGAGTGCGGGGTTCACCCGGCGCACGGCGTCGATGCGCGCCTTCGAGATCCATGCGACCGCGACATCCGTGGTCTCGCCGATCGTGGCGAGTTCGACGCCCATCGGGTCGACGATCATGCTGTTGCCCGCGCCGATCGGCGGCGCCTGGTCGGCCGCGGCGACGTAGATCGTGTTCTCGAGCGCCCGCGCGGTCGTCAGCACCCGCCAGTGCGCCTCCTTCAGCGGGCCGCGCACCCATTCGGCGGGCATGCACACGACGTCGGCGCCGGCATCGACGATGCGGCGCGTGACTTCGGGGAACCTCGCGTCGTAGCAGGTCTGCAGACCGAAGCGGATGCCCCCGGCCTCGAAGGTCTCGGGCTCCTCGATCGCACCCGGGGCCACCCAGGCCGACTCCTGCTGCCCGAACGCGTCGTAGAGGTGCAGCTTGCGGTAGGTGGCGACGACGCCCTCGCCGGGTGCAACCGCGACCACCGTGTTCGCGACGCGTCGGTCGGTCGGGTCATCGCCCGCGCGATCGAGGCGTTCGATCATGCCGGCGACGAGGTGCACGCCGAGTCGGTCGGCGACCCCCGCGAGGTGGGCCGTGAATCCGCCGACGAGTGATTCGGCCGCCGCGAGCCACCCTTCACCGGGCTCGGGCGTGAAGTGGCTCGAGTACTCGGGGAAGACCACGAGACCGGCCCCACGAGCTGCGGCGAGCGCGGCGAGTCGCTCGATCTCGGCACGATTGCCTGCCCCGTCGTCGCCCGGCGCGAACTGCGCGACGGCGATGCCGAAACCATCGGTCTCCCTCTGCATGCCCACAGCCTAGGGCGATCCGTGCCCGTCGAGCGGGCCTTCCGGACGTCCTCCCCTGATATCCTCGATGTCTGGCCAACCCCGAGGTTGGCGTGGTCGAGCCGCTGATGAGCGCGCAACGATCCGGGCTGGAAACCCCGGAACTCATGCGTTCTCCTCCGAAAGGCTCGGCTACGCCCATGTCCAATTCCTCCTCCCGGCGCTGGTGGGTCCTCGTGATCCTCGCGCTGACGCAACTCGTCGTGGTGCTCGACGGCACCATCGTCAACATCGCCTTGCCCGAGGCGCAACTCGCTCTCGGTCTCACCGACGTCGAGCGCCAGTGGGTCGTCACGGCGTACGCACTCGCGTTCGGGGCCTTGCTGCTCTTCGGCGGCCGCATCGCCGACTACTGGGGCCGCAAGCGCACATTCATCGTGGGCATGGTGGGCTTCGGCGTCGCCTCGATCATCGGCGGCATCGCCCAGACGGGCGGCGAGCTGATCCTCGCCCGGGGCCTGCAGGGCGTGTTCGCGGCGATGATGGCTCCCGCTGCACTCGCGCTGCTCACCGTCACCTTCCCCAGCGGACGCGAGCGCAACACGGCGTTCGCCGTCTTCGGGTCGGTCGCGGGTGCCGGCGCCGGCGTCGGCCTCCTGCTGGGCGGCGTGCTCACCGAGTTCGTCGACTGGCGCTGGTGCCTGCTCGTCAACGTGCCGATCGTGATCGTCACCATCATCGCCGGCCTGCTGCTCGTCACCGAGAGCAAGGCCGAAGGCGACAACCGCTACGACTGGCTCGGCGTCATCACCGTGGCGCTCGGTCTCGGCTCGCTCGTCTACGGCTTCACGCTCGCCGAGCACAGCTGGATCGCGCTCGACACCCTCGGCTTCATCGCGGCGGGCGTCGTGCTGCTCGCCCTGTTCGTGTGGATCGAATCGCGTGTCCCCCAGCCGCTGCTGCCCCTGCGCATCGTGCTCGACAGGGTGCGCGGCGGCGCGTTCCTGCTGCAGGCCATCGCCGGCAGCGTCATGATCGGCGCCACCGTCTACCTGACGTTCCACCTGCAGATCGTGCTCGGCTTCTCGCCGCTGGCGGCCGGGCTCGCGAGCCTTCCGCTCCCGATCGTGATCGCGCTCGTCGCACCGATCGCCACGAGGCTCCTGACTCGCTTCGGCCCACGTCCGCTCATGATCACCGGTCCGTTGTTCGCAGCGGCCGGACTCTTCCTGATGAGCTTCATCACGGTCGGCGGCAACTACTTCACGCAGGTGCTGCCGGGGCTCGTGCTGCTCGCCATCGGCATGTCCCTCCTCTTCGTGCCCATGCAGAACCTCGCCCTCGCCGGTGTGGCCGGGCATGACGCGGGTGCCGCAAGTGCCACGGCGAACGCCGCGATGCAGATCGGCGGATCGCTCGGCCTCTCGATCTTCACGGCCGCGTACGCGGCGGCCTCGGGTGCCATCGACGTCACGAACACCGCGAGCCGGCTCGACGCCTTCGTGAGCGGCTATTCGGCCGCCTTCGTCGCCGCCTCGATCGCCATGGTCATCGGCTGCGTGCTCGCGATCGTGCTGATCCGCCCGAAACACACGGATGCCCCGGCGCACGACGCGGAGACGCCGTCGGATGCCGTGGAGGCGGTCTCCATCGACCGGTGACGCGGCGCGGACCCCGACGACGTGGCCGCAGGCACTGGACCCCCGGTCCCAGTGCCTGCGGCAGCCTCGATCGGGCTGCGACTACCCGTTCGCCTGCGCGAGTTCCCGGCCGTGGGCGGTGATCGCGTAGATGACGAGGACGTCGATGCCGATGACGATGACCGACCACCACGGCTGCGCCGGGATGAGGAGCAACTGCCCGAGGGCGCTCAGGGAGACGACGATGATCGCGACGATCCGCGCCCAGGTCGCACCCGAGAGCAGGGCGACGCCCGTGAGCACGAGCAGCAGTCCGATGATGAGGTTCCACCAGCCCCAGCCAGTGATGTCGAAGAGGAAGAGCCCCTCTTCGGTGACCGTGTAGTAGGTGTTGGAGCCGAGCAGGGCGACGAACGCCTGCAGGGCGCTGAACGCGCCGTTCAGGATGAGGATGATGGCCGCGAAGCCGATCCACCCGATCCACCCGGTCTGCTGTGGTGCAGTGCTCATGGCCGTCTGCCCTCCTGCTCGGCGCCGTCGACGAGGGCGTCGGCCGGCGATTCGGTTGAACACTCGACAGAGTGGCGCTGATCGGCGTGCGGGGCATCATTCAGATCGCATGAATGCTCGAATCGTCGCTGAACGGCGACGAAGCGGCCTCCCATCGCCGGAGACGTCGCCCGAACGCAATGCCGACACACCCGGATCGGGGCGTTGTTGCGCCGTCTGCCGGTCAATATGCTTCGACCGTGCGCGGTGATGCCCCGTCGGCGGAGACGCCGGAAGTCGAGCTCGATCAGCAACTGCTCGACGCGAAGCTTTCCGCCCCGGAACCGCAGGACCGGGGTTACGTCAGTCGCGCCGCGCAGATCGATGCCGCCCGCTCGAGCGGACGCCGTTTCGTCGGGGTCACCGCCCCGGCCGGGTACGGCAAGTCGAGCCTGCTCGCCGAGTGGACCCGCCGTGAGACCCGGCCCGTGGCCTGGGTGTCGCTCGACCGTTACGACGACGATCCGGCCGCACTGCTGACCCTGCTCGCAGCAGCATTCGCACGGATCGAGCCCGCCGCCGCGCAGTTGCCCCTCCAGATGACCGGGCACGGAGTCGCGCTGCTCGGCCGCGAGGCGCCACTGCTCGCCGCAGCACTGCGGCGCGCCCCGACGCCGTTCGTGCTGATGCTCGACGACCTGCAAGAGCTGCGCGATCCCGCCTGCCGCGACGTGCTGAGCGTGGTCTTCGCCGGCATCCCCATCGGTTCGCAACTCGTCGTGGCCAGCCGCGGTGAGCCATGGCACCTGCCGCGCGCCCGTGCAGAAGGGGACGCGTTCGAGATCACGGCCGGCGAACTCGCGCTCGATGCCGCCGGCGTTCAGGAGATCTTCGCAAACACGCGAGTCCCGCTCTCGTCCGACGATGCGCGGGAGCTCGCCGAACGCACCGAGGGCTGGCCCGTCGGCGTCGTGCTCGCGGCCGCGATCGCGGGCGACGGCGAGCGACCGCCCACGACCGTCACCGGCGACGACCGCTACGTCGCCGATTACCTGTACCGGGAATCCCTCGTCAATCTGCCGGAGCACCACCAGCGGTTCCTCCGGCGCACCGCAGTGCTCGACACCCTGTCGGCTCCGCTTTGCGATGCGATCCTCGACAGCCATGACGCTCAGCTCGTGCTCGGCGAGCTGGATGCGTCGAACGTCTTCATCGTTCCGCTCGATCGCAGCCGGGGCTGGTATCGCTACCACGCGCTCTACCGCGAGTTCCTGCTCGGCGAGCTTCGTCGTCTCGAACCGGAGTCGGTGCCGGAACTCCGGAACCGTGCGGCGACCTGGTTCGAGGCGCAGGGCTCGACGGCGATGGCGATCGAGCTCCTGCTCGACCAGCCGGCCGAACGAGCCCGGACCGCCCGCCTGATCGCCGCGACGGCACTGGCGAGCTATCAGTCGGGGCAGCTCGCGACGGTGCAACGGTGGTTGCGGACGATCGGCGACCCGGCGATCGAGGCGTACCCTCCGCTCGCCGTGCTCGCGGGTTGGGCGATGGCGCTCTCGGGGCAGGCGACGGAAGCGGCGCGGTGGGCGTCGGTCCTCGAGCGCAGCTCCTACGACGGCGAGCCCGACGACGGCTCGGCGTCGTTCGATTCCGCCAGGGCGATGCTGCGTTCGGCGATGTGCCCGGCCGGCCCGGAAGAGGCCCTGGCCGACGCCGAGCTGGCGTTCGCCGCCGAGCCGAGCTGGAGCCCGTGGCGCGACCAGGCGCTGCAGCTCCTCGGTGAGGCCCGGCTGCTCGTCGGCGACATCCCGGGCGCCGTGACGGCGCTCCGTGAGAGCGCGGCGATCGCGACGGCGACGGGGAACGCCGAGGGCCTGGTCGTCTGCGCGGCCGAGCTCGCCCTGCTGTCGATGGATGCCGGACGGTGGGACGAGGCCGCGGCGCACGTGGCGGCGGCGCTCGACGCGATCGACGATCGACACATGTACGACTACGCGACCGCCGTGCTCGCATTCACCCAGGCGGCACGTCTCGCGCTCCATCGCGGAGACCTCCCCGCCGTGCGACGAGAGCTCACCCGCGCGATGCGCGCACGCCCCACCGCGACCGATGCGATCCCGTACCTCGCCGTTCGCGCGCGGCTGCAGCTCGCCAAGGTCTTCTGGGCCATGGCCGATCATGCGACCGCGCACCACCTGCTGCGCGAGATCGACGACATCCGCCTCCGTCGGCCGGAGCTCGGCACGCTCGCCGATCAGGTCGACGAGTTCCATCGCCTCGTGACGATGAGCGAGCAGCAGGGCGAGGACAGCGGCCCGCCGCTCACCCCGGCTGAGCTGCGCCTGCTGCCGTACCTGCAGACGCATCTCTCGGTCCGGGAGATCGGCGAGCGACTCTTCGTCTCACGCAACACCGTGAGCTCCGAACTCGGATCGATCTACCGCAAGCTCGGCGTCTCCGCCCGGAGCGACGCGGTGGAGCGGGCGACCCAGCTCGGGCTGCTCGGATCGGGTCTCTGAGCCCCGCATCATCGGGTCGTGCCGGCTCCGAGTTCGTCGACATCGATCTCGAGATCGTGGCCGAGCGCCAGGGCGACCTTCGGTGCGGCGGCGACGACCCGGGGAAGACCGACGATGGGGATGACGCCGACCAGCACGTCGACGATCTGCGCCGGCGTCGTGCCCGCGCTGATCGCCGCGTCGACCTGCGCCCCGAACGACGGCTCGGCCCCGCCGATCGACACGAGCGCGGCGATCCTGGCGAGGGCGAGCGACCTCGGGTCGAGCCGGCCGGAGCCGCCGGTGGCGTCGCCCGCCTCCGTCTCGGCGAGCCGTTCGTCGTTGATCGCGAGCCGTCGCAGTCGGTCGGTGTAGTCCATGAGCCGCCCTCCCCTCGATTCGTCGGTCGCAGCCGTCCTCTGACAGGCAACCCCTGCTCGCCGCCCTCCGCATCACCTACAAGGGATGATTCGCCGCCTTCGCGGCCTTCCGTTCCTGTCGAGCCGCTTTGGATTCGGCATCGGCCTCCGCCATGATCTGCTTCGTCTCGTCGAGTTCGCCGAGCATCGGCCGGATCCACGCCATCGACGGGTTCGCGTCCACGAGCAGGAGCCGCACGAGCAGGCTGAGCGGGATGGCGAGGATCGCCCCGATCGGCCCGATCACGACCGCCCAGAACAGCACGGAGAAGAACGTGAGGGTCTGGCTGAGGCTCACCGCCCTGCCCACGACGCGCGGCTGGATGACCGACTGGATGACGGCGTTGATGACGCCGTAGACGATGATGACGGCGATCACCGTCGGCCAGCCGCCGACGAGCGCGCCGAAGATGATCGGCGGGATGATCGCGAGGAAGTACCCGATGTTCGGGATGAACGAGCAGATGAATGCCAGCAGGCCCCAGATGAACGCTCCCGGCACCTGGAGGATCAGCAGTGCGACCCAGTTGATGACGCCCTGCACGAGCCCGAGCACCGTCGTCACGACCATGTAGCGGCGCACGTTGTCGCCGTAGTTCACGAATCCGGTGACGATGAGCGGGCGGATCGGTTGCAGTTGCCGGTGCAGGTGCGGCAGGAATGCCGCGTCCATCGCCATGAGGAGGAGCATCGTGAAGATGATCACGAGGCCCGACACCCACCCGGTGAGGCCGCCGACGATGCCGCCGAGGAATCCGATCAGCGCCGACGGATCGAAGTCGGCCGACATCGCGCTCACCTCGGTGGAATCGATGCCGATCGAGTTCAGCCACGTCGCGACGGATTGACCGAAGGCCGCGATCTCATCGCCGAAGTCGGCCAGCAGCGTGCCGAACTGACCGATGGCGATGAGGATGGCGTAGCCGAGGGCCACGAGCAGCAGCGTCACCGCGAGGATCACCGAGCCCGTCGCGATGCCCCGGGGCACACCGCGGCCCTCGAGCCAGAGTCGCAGCGGATGCACGCAGATCGTGAGCACGAAGGCGAGGAACACCGGAGCGAAGATGCCCGAGATCGCGGCGAGGCCGAAGATCGCCACGGTGCCGCCGCCGATGCCCATGAGGATGAATGCGTTGCGGTGCTCGTCGCGCACCACGATCGCCTCGGGCGGGGCCGATGCCGCCGGCGCCTCGAGTGGCGCCGTCACGGCCGGCGAGCGCTTCTTCGTCCACCACATGAGGACTCCGATCCGCGTGCCGTGGGTGCCGCACGCGAGCACACCGTACGACCCGTCGGCGTCGCGGTCATCACCCATTCCGGGTGAAAGCGCCGTGCTGCGGAAACAGCAGTGGAGAGCACCCTGCTCTCCACTCTCAGGATATCGCGGGGAGGGGGGCTTGCGGCAAGGCCCCCTCAGCGGCGCATACTGGTCGGCCGAGCCGGAGACATCCGCTCGCGACACAGAGGAGCTGCACTGACTTCGCGCGTATTCGACCTGCCCGACACTCTCGCCGCCAAGGCCGACCCGGCGCTCATCGCCGGTGACGAAGAGCATTTCGCGGCCATCGCGGAGGCGCTCCGGCTCTCCATCGCCGAGGTCTCCGAACGTCTCGCCGTCGAGCTGAGATCGCCCGGAGGGAGCGGCCAGGCGGCGCTCGACCGCGACCTCGAGATCCACCGCCTGAGCGGGCGACTGCGAACGCTCCGGCGATTCGGCCTCGACCTGTGCCTCGGCAGGATCGTCGGCGCCGACGGCGGTGAGCCCGTCTACATCGGTCGCCTCGGCCTCACCGGGCCCGATGGTCGCCGGTTGCTCCTCGACTGGCGATCCCCCGCCGCCGAACCCTTCTTCGGCGCGACGCACGGCGACCCGATGGGCCTGACGAGCCGCCGCAGGTATCGCTGGACCCGTGGCCGCATCACCGACTACTGGGACGAGGTGTTCACTCCGGAGGCGCTCGCCGGGCATGCCGCGCTCGATGACCAGTCCGCGTTCATCGCGAGCCTCGGCAGCTCCCGCTCGGCTCGCATGCAGGACGTGCTCGGCACCATCCAGGCCGACCAGGACGCCATCATCCGTGCGGGCTCCCGCGGCGCGCTCGTCGTCGACGGCGGGCCCGGTACGGGCAAGACGGTCGTCGCCCTGCACCGCACGGCGTACCTGCTGTACTCCGATCCACGGCTCGGGCACCGGCGCGGCGGCGTGCTCTTCATCGGGCCGCATCAGCCCTATCTCGACTACGTCGCCGACATCCTTCCGGGCCTCGGCGAGGAGGGCGTGGCGACGTGCACCCTGCGCGACCTCGTGCCGGAGGGGGCTGGCGCCGTGAGCGAACGCGACCCCGCGGTCGCGCGTGCGAAATCATCGGCCGAACTCGTGCAGGCCGTCGAACGTGCGGTCGGTCACTACGAGCGGCCGCCTCGCACCCGGATGACGGTCGAGACGCCGTGGGCCGATGTGTCGGTCGATGCCGACGATTGGGCCGAGGCGTTCGACGCGCCGGAGCCCGGCACCCCGCACAACGAGGCGCGCCTGCAGGTCTGGGAGGAACTGCTGAGCATCCTGAGCGATAGGCACGACGACGATGTGGAGCGCGATGAGCTCCGCGCCGCGCTCACCGACAGCCCCGAACTGCGGACGACCTTCAACCGCGCGTGGCCCGTGCTCGACCCGGCCGGCGTCATCGCCGACCTGTGGACGGTGCCGGCGTACCTGCGGCGGTGCGCGCCCTGGCTCTCGGACGACGAGGTGCGGGTGCTGCAGCGCCCCGACGCCCGCGCCTGGACGGTCGCCGACCTCCCGTACCTCGATGCGGCGCGACAGCGCATCGGCGACCCGGAGGCATCCCGCGACCGTCGACGGCGCGAAGCCGTTGCAGCCGCCCAGCGGGAGGAAATGTCGCGCGTCATCGACAACCTGATCGAGTCGCAGGTGCACGACGACGGCGAGGGCGTCATGACGATGCTCCGCGGGCAGGACGTGCAGTACTCGCTGATCGACGAGGCCGAGCTGCCGAGCCGTGATGCCGACGAACTCGCGGGCCCGTTCGCGCACATCGTCGTCGACGAGGCGCAGGAGCTGACGGATGCCGAGTGGCGGATGGTGCTCGCCCGCTGCCCGTCGCGGAGCCTCACGATCGTCGGCGATCGCGCCCAGGCGAGGCACGGATTCACCGAGTCGTGGCAGGAGCGGCTCGCGCGCGTCGGGCTCGACCACGTCGCCCTGGCCCACCTCACCATCAACTACCGGACTCCCGAGGAGGTCATGGTCGAAGCGGAGCCCGTCATCAGGGCCGCGATTCCCGACGCCAACGTGCCGACGTCGGTGCGCAGCAGCGGCGTGCCGGTCGCGCACGGCACCGTGGCCGAACTCGGCGAGGTCCTCGACGCCTGGCTCTCCGAGCACGCCGACGGCACCGCTTGCGTGATCGCCCGCGACGGCCTCGAGTCGGGCGGCGTCGGCACGGATGCATCCGGCCGGCTCGCGCGCGTCAGGTCGCTGACGCCCGAACTCGCGAAGGGGCTCGAGTTCGACCTCGTCGTGCTCATCGACCCCGAGTTGTACGGCACCGGCATCGAGGGCGCGGTCGACCGCTACGTCGCGATGACGCGGGCGACGCAGCGACTCGTGATCCTGACGAGTGCGGGTCAGGTCCAGTCGACCGAGTGCATCCAGCCTGCGATGTAGGCGCGCTCGTTCTCTCCGAGCCGGACCCCCAGGCGTGGCGCCCGACCGGGGTCGAGATCGCACAGTTCGAAGATCCGACGGACGACGACCGCCCGCAGCGGCGCGTCGAGGTTCTCCATCACCTCTCGTCGAAGGGGGCGCTCGAGCATGGGCCACCACAGCCCGATCGGCGGAAGCCCGCCCGCCCGCGACGCACGTTCGTCGTGGGCCGGTTCGTCGATCACGGAGCTCACTGCGCCGGCTCTTCGCTCGGGCTCGACTCCGTAGGGAAGGGGTCTCTCATCGTTGTGCTCCTCGTTCGGACCGGCCACGACATCGGGGCCGACACTTCGAAGCTACGCGCGGGTGCGACGTTCGGATAGGGATTGACTTTTCGCCGAGGAGCACGCCGTCGGCGGCGACGGCGGCGGCACCCTCGAATCGGCCGTCTGTCAAGCCCTCGACGCCGCCCTGCGGGGCGATCTAGCCTTGCGACACCACGGTCCCTGCCGTCTCCAGCGCAGGGGCGGGCGAAGGGAACCCCATGAACATCCTGCTGATCATCGTCGTCATCATCGCTGTGATCCTGGCAATCACCGGCGGCTTCGTGCAGTCCCTGAACTTCCTGCTCTGGGTCGGACTCGTCCTCCTCGCGATCGCGGTGATCGCCTGGCTCATCCGGATGATCGCCGGTCGCAACAGCGCGTGAGCGTCGAGGCCCCTGCAGGCCGACCCCCGTCGGGCCGAACGCCACCGGCGTTCCAACCGGTCATCCTCGTGAACCCCAGCAGGGAGGGGCTCGACGGCGTGCGCCGGCGATTCGGCCTGCACCCCCTCGTCGTGGCCGATCTCCTCGGCGGGCGACAGCATCCGAAGGTCGAGCTCTTCGAGGGCCACCTCTGCCTGACCATCTGGGACCTCCACCCGAGCGGCGACGGCGCCACTCGCGCCGAGACCGAGATCGCCATGATCCTGCACGACGACGAGCTCCTCGTCGTGCAACGCGGACCCGACCACGGCATGCGGGACATCTCCGCCCTGCTGGATGCACCCGGTGGGGCCGACGAGCCCCTGTTGCCGGTGACGTCACCGCTCTCGGCCGTCTCTCGCATCCTCGACGCCGTCGTCCACGATTTCATCGAACTGTGCGCGGGAGTCGAGGAGGATCTCGACGACGTCGAGGCCGAGGTCTTCGACAGTCGGATCCACGAGGACTACCGCAGCATCTACCGTCTGCGACAGCGCATCGGCAGGATCGATCGGGCGGCGTCGGGACTCGCCGATGCGCTTCGCGCAGGCAGGGCGGAGTTCGAGACGATCTTCACGCTCGAACCCGCACTGCGCCCGTATCTCACTCATCTCGAGCTCGCTGCCGAAGGTGCGGCACGCCTCGCGTCAGCCGAGCACGAGGCACTCGACGCCGTCGTCTCGAGCCACGAGAGCAACGTCGCCACCCGCCAGAACCAGGACATGCGCACGATCTCGGCGTTCGCGGCGCTGCTCGCGATCCCGACGGTCATCGCGGGTCTCTACGGCATGAACTTCAAGAACCTCCCGCTCATCAAGTGGGAGTACGGCTGGGTCGCGGTGGGAGTCGCGGTGCTCGTCCTCGACCTCGTCGTCTACTTCGCATTCCGGCGGCGCGGATGGCTCGGCGCGAGGTCGGGCGACCGCCGCGATGCCGGCACGAGCTGATCCTCGATGTGCCGCCGCCCGCCGTCGCCGATCGAGGGACGCCGCTGACGAATCATCCGAATCGAATGATGTGCTCCTGAAACGGAAGCCGTACTCTCGCGGCAGTCGCAGTGAAACTGCGTCCGACGAGACGAAAGGCCATCGCCATGAACAGTTTCTGGGACTTCATCATCTGGCTCTTCTGGTTCTACGTGGTCATCGCGTGCATCTGGGTCTTCATCACGGTGATCGTCGACATCTTCAGGGACCACTCGCTGAACGGCTGGGCGAAGGCGCTCTGGGTGCTGTTCCTCGTCTTCGTGCCCTTCCTCGCGGCTTTCATCTACCTGATCGCGCGCGGTCGCGGCATGGCCGAACGAAACGCAGCCAGGGTGGCGGAGTCGCAGGCGGCGAGCGCCGACTACATCCGGAGCGTCGCGGGCTCGTCCTCGTCGTCGGCTGCGGCGGAGATCGAGAAGGGCAAGCAGCTGCTCGACAGCGGCGCCATCACGCAAGCGGAGTTCGACGCACTCAAGGCGAAGGCGTTGCAGTCGGCGTAGTCCGCGAGACGTTCAGCGATTCAACGGCACGAGCAGCACGGGGCGCTCCTGTCCCATGGCGAGCGCCTTCGCCACTGAGCCGGCGAAGAACTCCTCGACGCGATGGAGGCCCCCGCGCCGCCTCGTGCCGACGACGAGCATCCGCGAGTGCAGGTCGGCGGCCAGACGAGACAGCGCACTCGCCGGATCGCCCGCGAGCACGCGGAACGCCCAGGCGACGTCGGACTCGGCGAGTTCCGCCGCGAGCCGGTCGTTGAGCGCGGCGGCGACCCCCGACATCTCCTCGTCGATCGAGGGCTCGAGCGAGTCGTGGGTGCGCGGCTCCGTGTACTCGAGCTCGACGAGGGCGCTGTTGAGCTCGACGTAGGCGAAGACGACCTCGCAGCCGAACGCGCGCGCGGTGTGCTCGGCGGTCTCGATGATCCGCGATGGGAGGCCCGGCTCGATGCCCACCACGATCGGGCCGTCATCGAGGTGGGTGTCTGATTCCGACATGTCGCTACCGCCAGTTCTCCGATGAGCACCATGGAACGCCTTCGGTCAGTCAAACACGAGGGCCGGCGCTGCACCAGTGCTGGACGCGGTCGTCACGGCGCGAGGCCGGCCGTCGCCGCTGCGCCCCGAATGATCACGTTCAGGCAATCGCGGAAGAGGTCGTCGGGCGTCCGGTCGTCTCGGTAGTACTCGGCGATGCCGGCGACGACCGTCGGATACGCCGCGGCGAAGGCCGCCAGGTCGAACTCCTGATCGGCGGCCGCGGCGGGTGGTCCCGTCTGCTCCTCGAGGACGTGGCCCACCGTGAAGTGCTCCACGGTCACGACGATGAGCCGGGCCTGTCGCAAGCCCACACCGCGAGCCACGAGGGTGCTGATCGCGAGTTCGGAGATCGCAGCCATTCTCAGGGACGTCTGCGAGGTCGAGATGATGCGAGCGCCGTCGGGATGGGCGAGCAGCGCACGGCGCAGCCGCTCGGCGAGGTCGACCAGCCAGTCCTGCCACTGCTCCTCGGGATTCGCCGGCGCCGGCTCGGGAAACTCCTGTTCGAGGATGGCATCCGCGATCGCAGTGATGAGGGCCGCCTTGTTGGGCAGATGCCAGTAGAGCGTGGGTTGTTGAACGCCGAGCCTCGCCGCGAGCTTGCGCAACGTCACGCCGTCCAGGCCGTCGGCGTCGAGCAGCGCGACGGCCTCGGTGACGATCTGCCGCTTGTTCAACGCCACAGCCAACCTCCGTCGTCACTCTATCAACGATTGAGAATCGCCTCTATCGGTGATAGATTCGCGGTCTCCCCCACCGGGAGCGAAGCCTGAAACGGAAGCGACGACGATGACCGACAAGCGCACACTCCTCGACGCACTGCACGAGACGACCCACCTGGTCCCCGGCGCTCCCGCTCATGCGATCCGGCCCACCGGGCACCAGGGCGGCACCCGCCATGGCCGCACGGCACAGGCCGCGACCGCCGCTCGACGTCGGCATGGCGGCGCCGGGGCCCACCCGGCCCGGCCGCCTCGCGTGCTCGTGGCGTGGCAGCGGCGGATCGCCGAGTTCTTCGGTCGGGAACGGGCCTGAAACAGAGCGACATAAGCGGGTGAAGAAGGGAAGATTCCGGACTCCGCCTGCGTTGTCGCTTGCATGGGTTGGAATGACGATGTCATAGAGACGTTCCGCAGCAGCAAGGGCACCGAGAACTTCTGGGGTCCGAAGCTGATCATCCTGCACTCGATCGGGGCGAAGTCGGGCGAGACGCGCCTGAATCCCGTGGTCGGGTTCCGCAACGAGCACGGATGGCGCGTGGTGGCATCGAAGGGCGGCTCACCGGAGAATCCCGCCTGGTACCACAACCTGCGAGCCAACCCGTCATTCGAGATCGAGGCGCTCGTCGACGGGGAGATCATGACGGTGCCGGTGACGGCGACCGAGATCGCCGGCGACGACTGGCAGGAAGCGTACGGCGCGATCACGGCCGAGGAACCGCAGTTCGGGGGCTACCTCGAGAAGACCGATCGCCGGATCCCGGTGCTGCAGCTCACCCGTCGCTAGCGAACCACCACCGCCTGGCGGTCCGATCGTCTCGAGCACGCAGTCGCTGCGGCCGCGTCAGCGCTCGTACAGCACGATCGTCGACCGGTTGGTCTCGAACTCGCTCACTGCAGCGAATCCGTGCGTCCCCAGGATGTACGGCGCCCCGCGGAGCTCCCCCGTCGCAGGTGAGCCCGCCGTGACGAGCCACAGCCGGTCGATCCCGTCGAGCCGCGACCCGAGCCGGTCGAACTCGATCGTGATGTCGGAGAAGCCCCCCGTCGTCGTGAACGAGCGGACGAACGCGATATCTCGCGTGTTCGCGAACGCGGCAGGATAACCGGCGAGCGCCAGCCGAGGCTGCGTATTGCCGAAGTTCGAGTCCTCAAGGAACATCCCGTCGCCGGGTTCGGCGTGTCGCTGAATGTAGACGGCGATCTGGGCGAGGTCGCTTCCATCGTTCTTGGCCAGGGGCGTGCGCTGGGCGAGGTAGCCGGGTGCGCACGCCAGTGCGAGCGCAGCCACCAGCAGCCAGGCCACCTGCTTCAGCGGCGTGATGGTGAAGGCGAGTGCGAGGAGCACGGCGATCGCCGGCACCGCGAAGGACAGGTAGCGGGGCGTGAACACCGAGCCGATCGCGGCATCCGCCATCAACAGGATGAGCAGGGGGATGAAGAACCAGGCCAGTGCGAGACCGAGCAGTCGGCGCCGTGCAGCCGAGAGGCGACGAGCGAAGCACAGGATCAGCACGAGGGCGACCACGCTCGCGCCCGTCGCGACGTCCCGGGACAGTTGGAAGGCGGGCTCCGTCAGGATCCCCCAGAGATCTCGGCCGGGCTGGAAGGCGATCCAGGAGATCTGCTGCTTCTGGCGGAGACCCGCCTGGATCAGCGGGAGCGCGACCAGACCGGCGAGCGCGGCAGCGGCCAGCCAGGCGAGGAGAGCTCGGCGCCGGCGATGGTGGCGCCAGAGGTGGAACCCGTGGACCGGGATGAGGAGCAGGGAGTACAGGAAGACGGCGGCTCCGACGACGAGCATGGCCGCGTAGGCCCACCACCAGCGACGGCGCCTGCTGCGGAGCGCGACCAGCAGGACGACCGTGGTCCACACGGCGAGTGCCGCGCTCAGTGCATAGGAGCGCGCCTCGGCACCGATGAAGGTGACGTGAGGCAGCACCGCGAAGACCGCACCGGAGATGACCGCGACGTGCAGGCTCGTGAACATCGAGACCAGCACGACCAGTCCGGCGGCCGCAGCGCCGATGGCCAGAGCGGAGAGGGAACGGGTGGCCAGCTCCGACTCACCGACGAGACCCATCCACACCTTCATCAGCGAGTAGTAGCTGAGGTGGACGACGTCGATGTACTCGGTGAGGGTGAACAGCTCCCTCCAACTGAGCCGAGCAGCCATCACGGTGGCCACCTCGTCGAACCAGTACGAGGGAACCCACGATCCGGCGAGGGACACGACGAACGCGACGAAGCCGACAGCGGTCGCCCTGCGGTTCCGCAGCACCGGGAACGGAGTCCCCCGGTGCGACGACTCCTCCGGTGCAATCGGCTTCTCCGGTGCAATCGACGCTGTCTGCACGAGGCCCCTCTCCCTCAGATCCCCTGAGAGGATACCGATCACTCGCCGGCCGGGTGCGTGCGCCGTCTGCGACAACCACCTCGGTGCGCCAGTACCGACGGAGATCCTCTCGGAGGAGTTGTCGGCGAAGGGGTTTCGTTACGTGTTCGGGCGAGAATTCTTCGCGGGCACGTGAAGCGCAGAGAACCCGGCGGCGATCAACGCCGCACCGACGAGCGCCACGATGGTGAGACCCCATCCGGTATCGACGGTGCTCGTCACGCCGGACACCTCGTAGGTGCACGAGAGACCGAGCGGCCACCATGTGCCAGTGCCCCGGAGCGTGGACAGCGCGGACTCGACGGGAGTGAACAGCTCAGTGCACGCGAAGTACGGGTCCCTGACGTTCACCCAATAGTGGTGGAGCAGGCTGAGCCCGGTGAGGAAGCAACCGCCGACAACGGCAAGCACGACAATTGCTCTTCCCTGCCTGCCGATCCGGCGTCGTTGCATCGGTGTCCCGTTCCGGTCATTGCCGAGCTGCGTTGCGAGATGACGCTATTGATGAAGGCGGTCGTGGACAACCCCCATTCCTGGACCCTCGAAGCAACCGAGCCGGTCACCCGCGGGTTGCGGCTTTCATCCAGTGGGAATCAACTGGGCGAGGCGATGCGGAACGAACTCCCCCATCACGAGCCCGGTCACGGTGCGCTTGACGCCGTGGATCGCGAGGATGCGCCCCGCGATGCGGTAGAGGTCGTCGGCGTCGCGAGCGACGACGTTCACGAGCAGGTCTGCGACGCCGGCGAGTCCGTGCACCTGCACGACCTCGGGGATCTCGCCGAGCGCGGCGGAGATCGCCTGCAGCTCACGCTGCTTGACGGTGGTCATCACGAACGCCTCGAGCGGGAACCCGAGGAATGCAGGGTCGACGCGCCGCTCGAAGGAACGCAGTGATCGTTCCGCCTCGTAGCGCGCCAGCCTCGACCTCACCGTGTTGCGGGCGAGGCCGGTGCGCTCGCTGATGGCCAGGTTCGTGGCATCGGGGTCGTCCACGAGCGCCCGCAGCAGCAGGGCGTCGATATCGTCCGCTGTTCGCCGAGTATCCACGATGATCACCTTCCTCGAGGCCGGCATCCGCCGCCGTGACCATTCTGCGCATCTTGGTGGGCCTCTGTTGCGCACGACACGCATCGATGTTCCACTGGTCGGCACCGATGCGCAACCGCACCTCATCGACGACGAAAGGCCGCGCATGCTCCTCCCCACCATCGCCGCGACGGGCACCACCGAGCCGACGGGTGCCATCGAGCCCGCGGGCAGCGTCGTGCTCGCGACATCCGCCGACGCCTCCCGGCCCGTCGAGAACGGCAGGTCGAACCCGACCGCCGTGCTCGAGCAGATCGAACGGCGCGTGCTGTGGCTGGCGACCTCGATCGTGCACCATGCGAACCGGGTGCGCCCGAACACCTCGGGCATCAAGGTCGGCGGTCATCAGGCCTCGAGCGCCTCGATGACGACCATCATGACCTCGCTGTGGTTCGGGCAGCTTCGGGCCGAGGACCGCGTGAGCGTCAAGCCGCACGCCTCACCGGTGCTGCACGCGATCAACTACCTCCTCGGCACCCTCGACGCGCGCCACCTCACGACCCTGCGCGAGTTCGGCGGACTGCAGAGCTACCCGAGCCGCGCCAAGGACCCGGATCCGGCCGACTACTCGACGGGCTCGGTCGGCATCGGCGCGACGGCCCCGATCTGGGGCGCCATCGCCCGCCGGTACACCGAGACGCACGGCGGCGGGGCCGGCAGCGGTCGCCAGTACTCGTTGCTCGGCGATGCCGAACTCGACGAGGGCGCCATCTGGGAGGCCGTGCTCGACAGTTCGGTGCAGGACCTCGGGGAGATCGTCTGGATCGTCGACCTCAACCGCCAGTCGCTCGACCGCGTCGTGCCGAACATCGCCGCGCACAAGATCGAGAAGCTCTTCGACGCAGCAGGCTGGCAGGTCATCACCGTGAAGTTCGGGCGCCTGCTCGAATCGCTCATGGCGCGGCCGGGCGGCGACGCGCTGCGCCGGCGCATCACCGAGATGACGAACCCCGAGTACCAGCGTCTGCTGCGCTGCCGGGTCGACGAACTCCGCGTGCGCCTGCCCGGAACGGGTGCCGATGCCGCGGCCATCGACACCCTCTGCGGCGGGGTCGACGACGCGACGCTGCACGCGGCGATCCGCAACCTCGGCGGCCACGACCTCGACGCACTCCGCGCCGCCTACGCGGAGATCGACGACACGCGCCCGACCGTGATCATCGCCTACACGGTCAAGGGACACGGGCTGCCGATCGAGGGCCATCCGCAGAACCACTCGTCGCTGCTCTCGATCGAGCAGTACGGGGCGCTCGCCGATGCGCTCGGCGAAGATCAGGATGCCCCGTGGTCGACGTTCGCGCCAGACAGCGAGCCGGGGCGACTCTGCACCGACACGGCGAACCGTCTCGAGCGGCCGGCGGCGCCGACGTCATCGCCACCCGCCGTGCCCACCGACCTCGGGCACACGCCGACCGGCACGTCGACGACCCAAGCGGCCCTGGGCCGCGCCCTGCTCGACCTGACGCGGGTCGCCCCCGACGCGGCATCCCGCGTGGTCACCGTGAGCCCCGACGTGTCGAGCAGCACGAACCTCGCCGGATGGATCAACAAGGTCGGCGTCTGGTCGACCGAGGAGCGCCGCAACTGGTTCGACGACGATTCCGAGACGCTGCTGCACTGGCGCGAGAGGCCGAGCGGTCAGCACATCGAGCTCGGCATCGCGGAGGTCAACCTCGTCAGCCTGATCAGCGAGCTGGGTGCGACCTGGAGCCGATGGGGGCAGACGCTCTTCCCGATCGGCACGATCTACGACCCCTTCGTCGAGCGTGCGCTCGAACCGTGGTCGTTCGGCATGTACGCCGGGGGCCAGTCGATCCTCGTCGGGACGCCCTCGGGCGTGACGCTCGCACCGGAAGGCGGCGCCCACCAGTCGATCAAGACCCCGTCGATCGGCCTCGAGCAGCCCGAGTGCCTGAGCTACGAGCCCGCATTCGTGGTGGACCTCGAATGGGCGCTGCTCGCGGCGATGGGCCAGATGGGCCGCATCGGCGGCAAGTCCGCCTATCTCAGGCTCTCGACCAAGCCGGTCGACCAGACCCTCGCAGTGATTCCGGCGGACCCCGCGGCACGCGAGCGTCGTCGACGCCAGGTCGTGGCCGGCGCATACCTGCTCCGCTCGGCGGACCGCCCGCAGACGACCATCGTGACGATGGGAGCGCTGGTGCCCGAGGCGCTGGCCGCCGCAGACCGGCTGACGGAGCTCGGCGTGATCGCCGACGTCGTGTGCGTCACGAGCGCCGGCCTGCTGTTCGAGGCGCTGCAGGCTCGGCGCGGCCTGGCCGATGCGCCGTCCTGGATCCTCGACCAAGTCTTCCCCGCGGAGAAGGCCGCGCCGATGGTGACGGTGCTCGACGGCCACCCCCACACGCTCGCGTTCCTCGCCGGCATCAACCAGGTGCCGGCGCGGAACCTCGGCGTCAGTCGCTTCGGGCAGTCGGGCGATCTCGCCGACGTCTACCGCTCCCACGGCATCGACGTCGACTCGATCGTGCGCGCCGTCCTCGACGTCGTCGCCTGAGCCGACGCGATCAGGGTCG
Organism: Agromyces sp. NPDC056965; assembly: GCF_042673425.1. NCBI lineage: Bacteria > Bacillati > Actinomycetota > Actinomycetes > Micrococcales > Microbacteriaceae > Agromyces > Agromyces sp. NPDC056965. The sequence continues at coordinate 41,994 of NZ_JBHURI010000020.1, forward strand.
TGCGCCGGCGAACACGCCAAGAGTCCACGCCCGGCGCACGGCATCCGTGCGAGAGGTCGCGCCGAGCTTGGCGTAGATGTGCGTGTTGTGCCGCTTCACTGTGCCGATGGAAATCGACAGCCGCCGGCTGATCGCCTCGTTGGACAACCCGTCGCCGATCAGTCTCATCACCTCGCGCTCCCGGTGCGAGAGGACGGCCTTGCTCGGCGCGCGCTGGATCTCTCCCTGGGCTCGGCTCGGGGGCGCGGCCTGGCGCACGGCGGCGATCAGCTCAGCCGAGGTGGCGGACTTCGAGATGCACGTGCTCGCGCCGGCGGCATGCAGATGGTCCGCGAGCACTCTGTCGCGGTGCATCGTCACGACGATCACACGGGTACCCGGCGACTCCGCGAGCACACGAGTGATCGTTGAGAGAACCGGGACGCCGGGCATCTCCACATCGAGCATCAGTACGTCGGGGCGCGCTGCCACCGTGGCAGCGAGAGCTCCGGCGCCGTCGGCGGCCTCGCCCACGACCTCGATGCCGGTCTCTGCAGCGAGCATCGCACGCATACCGGCCCGGAAGAGTTCATGGTCGTCTGCGATGACGACCCGGATCGCCGTGTCGCTACTCATCGTCGCGCCAGCGCGACGCGGCGCCGGCGAATCCGTTCATGAGCCTCATCGAGTGTTCCCCTCTGGTTGCAGCGAGCGGTGCGAGACGCCCCCAAGAAGGAATGTCCGGAACTGGTGATCCGGTTGCGCAGCACCAGGCCGGTGTGGACCCGTCTCCTTGGTCTGTTTCCTGAGCGAGGCTGTGTGTTACAAATCTGCGAGAGGGGGCCCGTCGTGCACTCGCGTCAGACGCCAGATGCGACGTTGGTCGGATTCCTGCTTCGTCGTGCTGTGGTGCAGTGCGGGTGCTGCACCACTTCTCAATTCCCGTTGAACCAGTGGCTCAGCGAAGCGCTGAGTCCCTCACTCCCATGCGACGTAGTGCACGACCGCGGGCGCCTCGATGTCGGTGCGATCGGTGCCGATGTAGACCCGCTCGGACGAGAGAACACCCATCTCGGGCGAGACCACGAGCATGTCGCGGTACTCACCGCTGATGTCGCGGGTGTGCGTCGAGAACGAGACGCCGGGCCGGCCGAGGCGGTCCTCGACGGTGCCGTCGACGGCGATGTCGGGTAGCCCCGCCAGGAACTCGAGCAGCGCCGCGCGCTGGGCGGGGTTCATGTTCCATTCATTCAGGAGGTGGGTGGTCCAGTTGAAGTAGTGGCTCGTCGTCGGCACCTCGGAGTCGGGCTCCGAGGAGATCGGATTGTGCTCACGGAAATACCCCGCATACAGCGCGGCGTCCGTGGGCGGCGCATCCGGGTACATCCACGTCTGCTCGCCAGGTTCAAGCTCCTCGCGCCAGACCAGCTCACCGGGCGCGACCTGGAGGAAGGAGACGATCTCCTGACCCTCGGCGCCGTACGGGACGCCGGCGCGCACCTCGATCAGCACGGACCCGTCGGCGTGGCGCGTGAACTCGCGCACCTCGGGAACGATCGCGACCGGGAGTTCCTCGCTCTCCGGAGCCAGCGCCAGCGCCCAGGACTGGGAGCGGACGGTCTCGCTCCCTTCGGCTTCAGGTACCGCGCTCAGGCGGACGGCTTCGCTCATCTCCGTGAGCAGCTCCTTCGAAGTTCCGGGGATGGGCACGGGCGCGAGTTGCGGCGGCGTCGCCGCCCACGCGGTGCTCGCGCCACCTCGGGGCACGGCGACCATGGCGATCGCCGCGACGATGAGCACGAGGAGTCCAGTCGCGACGCTGAGGTAAACCGGGCGGAGCCGACGGGACAGGCTGCTCGCGCTCGTGATCGGGGTGACGGGTGCAAGAGCCGGCTCGGGGCTGGACGGAACAGCAGCGCTGTCACCTGCGTCACCTGCGTCACCTTCGCGCATGATGACGAGGAGGGTCGCCTCAGCCCTCTCGTCGAGCGCCTTATCGCGCCCCTCGTATCCCGGCAGCACCGGGCGTGCTGCTCGGATCCGGTTCGTGAGCTCTTCGTCGTTCATGGTTTCTGCCTCCGTCCCGGATCTGCGTTCCCTGGTGCGTCGAGTGCGACTTTCAGTCGATGCCGAGCACGGAGGAGCCGCACGCGCAGAGACGCGTGCGAGATGCCGACGATCTCCGCCATCTCGGTGCGGCTCAGGTCCTCCCAGTACGCCATCCAGATCAGCTCGCGATCGCTCAGAGCAAGCGATGCGACCGCCCGGCGCACGTCACGCGCGGCATCACCCGCATCGACGTCGGCGCTGTCATCCTCGGCACGGCCAGTCTCAGCGCTCGCGGCAGCGCCCACACGCGCGCGGTCGCGGCGACGGTACTCGACGCCGACCACGTTGCGGAGCACTCCGTAGAGCCACGGCAGCGTGTAGATCCCGGGAGCGCTGGCGCGCTGTCGCCACGCCACCGAGAACACCTCGGCCGCGGCATCCTCGGCGTCGCGCACATTGCTGAGCCGGTGGTACGCCGCCTGGACGATCGTCCGGTGATGGGCACGGAACAGCTCGTCGAAGGCGCGCTCATGCGTGAGCACCGCCTCGGCGTCGTCTGTTCCTGTTCCTGATCTCACTCGCTGCCTGTTCCGTCTCTGTGTTCGCGGTTCCCCGGCGCGTCCGATGACCCTACCTGCGGCGCTGCCCGTCAAGCAGAGCCGGCGACCACCGGCTGCTCGGAGGGGATCGGGCTGTGCACCTGCACGCTGGAACCGCGTCGGCCGCTGCTGCGGCCGCGCTGGTGCGCAGTTCGCATGAACGAGTCCCGCTGGTGCACCGGGACGTAGAGACGCCCATGCTGCTCTGCCCGGCTCGGCCGCACGACGAGTCCGATGCAGACGATCGCCAGCCCCGCGATCGAGAGTGCCGCGCCGCCGACCGCGACCCAGAGCGCGATGCTGCTCTGTGCCACTGCGTTGGCAGACGCCTCGCTGAACGCCGAGGAGAACGCGAGCATCGCAGCCCCAGTCACCATGCCGACCGTGCCCACCATCGCCACGGCACCACCCGCCTGCATGAGCATCTTGCCAGCCGACACCACACCACCCCATTCCTGTCTCTACTCGGGTAGTTGTCGGAGAAGGGTGCCTCGTTACATGTTCGAGCGAGAATTCTCTGCGGAGTCGTGCTGCGTTCCTGGTCGATCTCCGGTCAGGCTGCGATGACCGGCTGCTCGCCGGTGATCGCTGTGCTCGTACGCCGAGCCGGACGCGCGTACGTCTCGCGGTGCATGGGCGGCACGTAGCGACGGTCGCGCCGCGATGTGCGCAACGACGCCGTGCGACGCGGCCGGAGCACGAGACCCATGCAGACGAGACTCACGCCGGCGATCGATATCGCTGTGCCGACGGCTGCGACCAGCAGCGCGACTGCTCGCTGGGCGTCTGTGTTGACCGATGCCGTGCCGAATGCCGAGGCGTACGCGAGCATCGCAGCTCCCACCACCAGACCGACGAGGCCGAGCATCGTCAGCGCGCCGCCGGCGCGCATGAGCTTCGTACCTGCCTGCTGCATCGTCCTCACCCCCATGACGAGCTTCACTTGAAGAGAGATGTCCGGGGATGCGACTTTGGTTGCATCTTGGGCTTCTGGACCCAACGTCGCACGGGGCGATGAGCTTCCGTCAGTACGCTGAGCGACCATGAAACAGCTGTGCGTGGTGCTCGGACTCCTCGGCGCCCTCGGCGGATGCAGCATGGTCAGCCAGGGTCCGGAGAGCCTGACCGAGGGCGACGTCGGCGGGGATCGGTTCCCGAAAGACACAAGCGTCGAAGAGATGCAGGCCGCAGTCGACGACGCAGTCGAGGGGATCGAGATCATCAAGGGCGTCGAGTCTGCGTCGTCGAAGCTCGTTCAGGGCGAACGGCCCGACGGCTTGTCGCCGCTCCCCGACCAACCACAGCAGGGTGTCACTTCCTGGCACGGGACCATTTCTGTCGACCTGGAGCGGAACGTGCCCGACCTCGGCCGGCTGGCCACCGAAGTCGAAGAAGTACTCTCAGATGCCAGCGAGACCGTGTCTACCGGCGGCACGCTGCACGTGCCTGAGGACGATCACGGCCCGAGAGCCACTCTCTCGTTCCTGCGCACTGACCGCTCGAACGAGATCATGCCGCCGGAGGAACTGGCGTCGTCGCTGGAGCTCCTCCGGGACATCGACGGAGCGATGTCAGCGTTCGTGTCACAGGGTGACCCGGTCGCGGCCGTGGGTGTCGATGACCCGTCGCTCTGGCCAGACGTCGCGGCTCAGCTGCGCGAGCTCCCGGACCTCGGGTTCGGCGCGCTCACGGCTGTGTCGATCGCCGCGAGCACAGACAGCGCTGCGCCGGTCAGCAGGGCAGGCACCCCCACGGGCCGGTTCAATCAGCTGCGGATCGATGCGACCTCGCCGAGCCCGGCGTTCCTTCAGGTCCTCGCCGAGCTGGCGAACGACGACGACGTCGTGCGGCTCTCGTACACAGGTGCGAAGCCTGAGTCGCCAGCGAGCACAGAGCTATCGCTGAACACTGCGCCGCTGGAGCGACCATCGCTCATCGTCGAAGTGGAAGGCGAAGCCGCTCTCGAGCGAGTCACGGCTGTGCTGACTTCGGTCGACGACGTTGTCACGGCAGTGCCAACTGGCGTCAGCCGCGCTGAGTTCGATGTGTTCGACGTGCTCTCCGATGACGCCGGCCCCGCCGGGGAGCTCGCTGGCTTCGTCGGGCTGCCGCTCGGATCGCAGGTGCCTGATGAGCAGGTCGTCTCGGCCCCCGACTCTGCGACATTGGTGCTCGACCCGGGCGCTGCCGACGGCCGGGTCGCCGCCGATCGCGTGCTCGTCACGAACCTCCTCGATGCAGCCGGCGCCGCAGCCGGCATCCGCGGCCAACCTGACGTGGGCGTCGCAGAGTGCGCACAGGAGCAGGGCGAGCACGCCGAGGGCGAGGTCACCATCCCGATCTTCGAGGTCGCCAGCAGTGCCGACGCAGCGTTCGCGGCGATCACCGCAGCCTGGGTCGCCAGCGGGTACATCCCCGTGAGCTCAGCGAAGGTCGGACTGGCCGTCTACGCCTCGTCTGATCCGTTGTCGCCGGGAGCGACGACGATCGCTATACGGGAATCCGCAGCGGGCATACGGATCTACGCTTCGTCGGTCTGCGTGGCGACCGAGTTCTGAGGCTGTGTCGCCGGCCCCCGTTCCATTCATCGCACGGCTCTGCAATTCCCGCGCAATGAACGTCGTATGACAGGCGCGCGGTCTGTAGCCCGTCAGCGATGCTGTGGGAGATTCGTGGTCGGTGCGTTGCCAGGTGGCCGCCGCGATCACCCGGACGGCGCGACGGGCGTCAGCCCGCGTCGGGGGTGCGACCTATCGCGCGTTGCAGGCGGGCGCCGAGTCGCTCGAGCGCGGCGATGAGGCCATCGCCCTCGATCACCTCGCAGTCGACTCCGAGCTGCGTGACCCACAGCGCGAGACGGTCGGGGTCGTCGGACCCGAGTTCGACGCGACACGAGGTGTCGTCGATCGGTTCGATTTCGACCGGAACGACGAGTTTGGCGGCAACCACATCCGCAGGAGCGTGCACGAGGATGCGGGCGCGGTGGACCCAACCCGCGCGGAGCACCTGCTCGACGACGAAGTCCACCTCGTCGCGCTCGGGGATCACGCGCGGACGGAACCTCCTTCCCGTCGGCGCGCGGAGGCGCATCCGATCGACACGGAACACACGCCAGTCGTCACGGTCGAGGTCCCACGCGAGCAGATACCAGAGCGAGCCCCACCCGACCAGGCGCTGCGGTTCCACGTGGCGCGGCTCTTCCGGCCCGCCCGGCTTGGTGTAGCCGAATCGCAGGCGCTCGTGTCCGCGGATCGCCACCGCGATACCGCTGACGACGGTGAGGTCGAGCGCCGGCCCGGCGCCGGGGACAACGCTCGCGGCGTGACGCAGCGCGTCAACGCGGTGCCGAAGGCGAGACGGGAGCACCTGCTCAAGCTTCGCGAGCGCAGTGAGCGAGGTCTCCTCGATGCCGAGACTTCCGCCCGCGGCCGCGCCGAGCCCCACCGCGACGGCGATGGCTTCGTCGTCGTCCAGCAGCAGGGGCGGCATGGCCGTGCCTGCGCTCAGTCGGTAGCCGCCGGTGACACCGGGACGCGCAATCACCGGATACCCGAGGGAGCGCAGCTTGCCGATGTCGGTGCGCACCGTGCGGGTGCTTACTCCCAGACGCTCGGCGAGGTTGGCGCTCGTCCAGTCGCGGCGCAGCTGGAGCAGCGACAGCAACTCGAGTAGTCGCGCCGAGGTCCCCAACATGCTCACGATCATTTCAGCAATCGCGGAACAAAACCTTCCGCATCACCGAGGAGCGTAGAGGCATGAACAACGACTCTCAGCTCACGCCGTTCCGGATCGACATCTCTCAGGCTGCCGTCGACGACCTCAAGGATCGACTCGAACGCACCCGATGGGCAGCTACCGTGCCGGGACGAGACGACCGCACAGATTTCAGCCGTGGCATCCCCCAGCCCTATCTTCGCGAGCTCGCCGAGCTCTGGCGCGACAGCTTCGACTGGCGGGCGCAGGAGACGGCGCTCAACGCCTTCCCGCAACTCCTGACCACCGTCGACGAGCAGACCTTCCACGTTGTGCATGTCGCGTCGTCGAACCCGGATGCGACCCCGCTGCTGCTGTGCCACGGCTGGCCGGGCTCGTTCGTCGAGTACCGGCGGCTGATGCCGCTGCTGGCCGACGAATTCCACGTCGTCATCCCGTCGCCGCCAGGGTTCGGGTTCTCGACCCCGCTGTCGTCGGCCGGCTGGGAAATCGGTCGCACGGCCGAGGCGTATGCGGAGATCATGACCCGTCTCGGGTACGACCGTTTCGTCGCCCACGGCACCGACACCGGATCGGGCATCGTCGCGCAGCTCGCCAACACGCATCCCGAGCGCGTCATCGGCATGCACCTCGCGTGCGAGCAACGTCTTCTGGGTCTGGTGGGGGTGATCTTCCCCGCACCCGACGACCTTTCCGCGCAGGAGGAGTCCGAGCTGGCGACGATGCGTGCTGAGGCGGCATCCGACCGCGGGTATCTCGAGATGCAGAACCACAAGCCCGACACCATCGGCGCGGCCCTCACGGACTCGCCCGTCGGCCAGCTCGCATGGATCGCGGAGAAGTTCAAGGCCCGCGGCGATCGCCACGCCACGCCGAGCGACTCAGTCGACCTCGATGACCTGCTTACGAACGTGAGTCTCTATTGGTTCACCCGCAGTGGGGAGTCGAGCGCGCAGTTCTACTACGAGGCGACGCACTCCGGTATGCCGCCCGCGATGGGTGCGGCAGTGGCGGCCGGTTGGGCTGTGTTCGATGCGCATCCGCTCGTGCGCCGAGCCATGGATCCGCAGCGGTCGATCGGCCACTGGACAGAGTTCGCCGAGGGCGGCCACTTCCCGGCGCTGGAGGAACCCGACCTGCTCGCGCAGGACATCCGCGACTTCGTTCACAGCATCCGCTGACCGTCGCGTCCTCCGCGTTCGCCGCCGCGTGAGCGCCGATCCTGAGCTGCCCTCTCCTGGCCAGACCCCTGTCGCCTCATCGGGCGGCGGGGGTCCTTCGTCCTTCCTGGCGGGCACGGACACCGGCGTCGTTGACGGGCGGGACCTCTCGCAGGCCGACGCGCTGGACGGGCTTCAAAGGGTCACCCGCGCAAAGAAGAAGAGGTCGTGCCAGATTTCTCTGATCACGACCTCTTCTGCGCCATTTTCCGAAGACCAGGAACTGATTCTCCGATTGCGCTGTGGTGGCGCATTCGGGAAATCCGGAAGGCCTTGCGGTTGCTGGGCACTTTCCGCATCGGTGTATCGGCGTTCCAAGCTAAGCGCGGGAATTTTCCAGCGGTCGTAGCTCGTACCGAACCAGGCCGGCTTCGCATGAGCTTCTTCGGCTGTCTGATCGTTCATCACACCGAATGGCAGCTCAGCACCGCGCACTTCTCGGCTGCTGCATCAATACGACCTTCTGACCATCAGAAGCAGATGTGGGCTCAGGACCTGCGCACCCTTACCTACGCAGCGGTATCCACCACGACCGCGTCCAGGTCGGGAGCGTAGGCGGACGGGTTCCCGAAGCTGATGGAGTTGGTTCCCTCCGCGAGGTCCACCGTCATCTCCACGATGGTCGGTTCATCCCAGCTGTGGCCGGGAACCGCGAGCTTGACCGCCGTGGCGCCGTTCACCGAGACCCAGAAGTCCCGGTCCTCTCCGGTCACCGCTGCTACCCGCAGCGTCACCGGTCCGGAAGTCCGCGCGGTCACCCCTTCGATCGTCACCGCGTTGCCGGCTCCTGCGCCCAGCTCACCGACGACCGACCCGCCGGAGGCGGTCGACTTCGACCTCACGACTGCCGAGCCGGTCAGGGTGTTGCCCGCACTTTCAGCCTCGTACGTGGTGATTCCGGTCGGCGCCACGACCGAGAACGGGGCACGCAGGGGTTCGAGGCCGTCGGCTGTGACGACGAGGGTGTACTCCCCCGGGGACACTTCTGATCCGACGGGGACCGCGAAGGTCACCACCCCGTTCCCATTCGCCGCGGGGATGTCCGCGACGGCGATGTCGCCGGGCATGAGCTTCGCCGACACCTGGGATCCCTCGTCCAAGCCCGTCACCGCCGCGAGCACGCTCGTGCCCTGCTCGACGGTTGCAGCACCGAGGTGCAGCGCCGGGGCGGGCGTGCTGCCATCGGTCGGCTCCAGCACCGTGATCGCGTCGAGGTCGGGCGCGTAGGCGGACGGGTTCCCGAACCGGATGGAGTTGAGGCCGGCCGCGAGCTCGACCGTCGTCTCCACGGTTGTGGGCTCCGTCCAGCTGCGGCCGGGAATCGTCAACTTGACGGGCGCTGCCTCGTTCACCGAGACCCAGAAGTCCCGGTTCTCGCCCGTCACCGCCGACACGCGGAGCCTGACCTCGCCGGCGGCCTGAGCGACCACTCGTTCAATCGTGACGGAGTTCGCCCCGCCTGCGCCCAGTTCTCCGACGATGGCTCCACTCGACGCTGCCGACAGCGACTTCACCGCTGCGGCACCGCTCAAGGTGTTCGCGGCGCTCTCGGCCTCGTAGTCCGTCACGATGAAGGGCACCGCCTCAACCGTCAACGGCGCGCCCATATCGTCGACGCCGGGGGCGGTCACGACGATGCTGTGCTCGCCGGCGGGCACCACGTAGTCGACCGGTACGTTGAAGGACACCGCGCCGGTCAGGTCGGCAGTCGGGATGCCGGTCACCGGGATGTCTCCGGGCATGAGCTTCGCGGATACCTGGGTCACCGGAGGAAGCCCGGTCACAGTCGCGACGACGCTCTCGCCCTGCTCGACGCTCGCCGCGCTGAGCGCAAGCGCGGGAGCCACCGGCGGGATCGCCGACTCCTGCGTCAGCACGATGGCGTCCAGAGCCGGTCCGGCGGCAGTGAGCATCGAGAACCGGATGGTGTTGTCACCGGCGACGACGCTCACCGGAATCGTCACGCTCACGGGTTTCTTCCCACGGTTACCAGGGAACTCGAGAACTTGCACCGGCCCGCCGTTGACCGTGAGCGAGACCGTACCGGCCTTCTTGGCGACGGCGTCGACGCGGAGACGAGCCTCTCCGTCGGCCACGGCCGAGAGACCGGCGATCGCGATGGTGCTATCGTCGCCCTTTCCGTTGCCGCCGCGGACGACCTTGCCGCCGGAGGCTTCGGCAGCGGACTTCACCTTCAGCTTGCTACCCAGCTCGTTCGCGGGATCCTCCGCCTCACGCGTCGTTGAGACGGTGTTGCGCGGCGGGCCGTCGGTCTTGATCGTGAACTTCACAAGACCGTTGTGGGTCAGAGTGACGAGAAGTGTCTTGCGGTCAGCATCCCATTGCTCGTCCACCGTGTATGGGCGTGTGGCGTCAGTGGGGTCGGCGAAGACGAGCGCGGGCTTGCCACCTTCCCATGTGCCTTCCACCCGGAAAGTCGTCGTCCGGACGTCGCGATCGCTGCGGTCGTTCAGCGTTCGACCCGCCGCGGTGGTGACGTTCCCGTCGGCGTCCACGATCGGCCGACCATCCGCGTCCAGTTTCACCGTGAGGTAGTCGTGGATGTATCGGTACGTGTCGGTCTGCTCGAACTTGTCCTCAGGCTCGACCCCGTACAGCGTCTCTGATCGAACGTTGGACTTGTCGACGCGATAGTTGTTCACCGACACGTCGATCGCACCGTCCTTCTCGGTGAAGGTCGCAAAGGTGTGGTTGCCGGCCTCGATCCCGACAAGGTCAGCACCGCTGTCGGCCGGCTTGAATGTCGTCGTTGCGGTGTAGCTCTGATTCTCCGCGTAGTTCATCCAGTACCACGTGTTGCCGGTGTGGGACATGAAGGTGTCGCTTGCGATCGTCTGCTCGGGGTACAGGGCGTCGAAGTACGTCTTGTCCTGGGGAGTCGACAGCACGTTCTCGAAATGCGCCTTCTCGGCGTCACTCGCAGTGGACGGCAGCAGCGGAATGACGCCGTAGCGGCCGCTGTTCGGGAAGAGGTTCGATCGACTCAGATCCCAGTTGGGCGACGACCACGCGGATGAATCGATGAAGACTGCTTTGTTCTGTGCCAGCATCTCCTCGCGGGTGGGGATGTGCACCAGATCCGCCTTCAGATCGCGCAGGAGCGGGATGATCCCGTACTCGTATGTCGCGGTACGCTCTCCGCCGATCGCGCTGGTGAACCACTGCGCTTCCGCCTTGAACGCTGTCCCGCCCTGGCTCGCAACGCGCAGCATCGACTGAACGGTCATGGCGTCGGGGTACTGCAGGATGTCTTTCCAATCCTGGCCGCCGGTCCCGCCCAGGAGTCCGTAGCCGTTGAGCCCCCAGTGCCACCAGTCCGAGGAGGTGCCCCAGTTGCCGATACTGCCGGCGAGCCACAGCCCGCTGTTGAGGGCGTCCGTGTCGATGTCACCGAAGGACTCCTTGTTCATCATCACGATGTTCGCCGAGTGCGCGCGGAATGCGTCGTACAGCCCGGCGTTGTCTTCGAGCCACCGTGCGATCGTTCCCGTTTCGGGAGTTCCGTTGCCCCAGACGTTCGTATCGGTCCAGATCAGGTGCATGCCGGTCGCGCTGGCCGCGAGGATCAGGTCCTTGACGTAGTCGGAGTGGTTGCCCTCCGCGGTTCCGTACCACGGTTCGCCGTTGTACAGCTCTGCGGCGTTGACGCCGTGCATCATGGAGTGCGACTCGGCGAGGGCCCGGAACCAGGCGACCGGGATCTGCTGGCTCGTGCGGGTCTCGCCGTTGATCGTCTGCACGGCGAACGGGATGGATGCCGCCTGCGCGCGGTCGGCCCACGTCGTGATCCAGTCCTTGATTTCCGGCGTGTTCCGAAGGCCTCGCTCGGCGATCAGGAGGACGACGGTGTTCTCTTTCAAGTCGTCGGGCACGGCGGACCACAGCGCCTCGATGGAGTCGTCGTTGAGCGTGACATCCGTGTAGTAGAAGTTCACGAGGAACAACGGGACATCCCGGGAGATCTCTCGGCGCAGGGACGCGCCGGAGTTCGACTCATCCGTTGCTGCGACGGTGACCGCCGATTCGGCAGGTGCAGCCGTCGCGGGGTGGGGGCCCGGGGACGGCGCTCACCCCCCG
>NZ_JBHURI010000021.1:0-52929 GCF_042673425.1 Agromyces sp. NPDC056965
GGGCACCGCAGTGCCCCGCCGGCCGGGTTGATCGCTACTGGTTCAGGAACGCGTCGATGGTGTCGGGAGCGTTGCGGTCGTAGACGATGCCGGGCAGCTCGACGCTGTGCGGGTCGACCGCCTTGCCCGCGATGACGGCCTTCGCCATCTCGTACGCGCCTTCGGCCGTGCCGACCGGGTCCTGACCGGTGGACGCCTGCAGGGTGCCGGAGGGGTCGAGCAGGAAGTCGGCGATCTGGGTGGAGATGTCGGTGCCGAAGACGGGGACGTCGGCGCCGGCCTGCTTCACGGCGATCGCCGCACCGGCGGTGCCGCCGTCGTTCGAGGCCCAGATCATGTCGATGTCGGGGTTCGCCGTGAGGATGTCGGTCGCCACGGGGGTGGCCTTGTCGACGAGGTACGCCTCCTGGTCGGTGACGATGTTGACCGTGATGCCGCCGGCCTCGAGCGCCTCGAGGAACCCGGCCTTGCGAAGCTTGCAGGCCGAGGCGACATCGCAGTTGAGGATCGCGAGATCGACGGTGTCGCCGAGGTTCTCGGTGGCGTACGCGGCCGCGACCTCGCCGGTCCCGGTGCCGAGCGCCGTGTTGTCCGACTGGATGACTCCGTCGACGACGTCGGGATCCGCCGTGGCGCCGACGCAGTTGCCGTAGCAGATCAGTGCGATGCCGGCATCCTTGATCGCCTTCATGGTCGCCAGCGACGCCTCGTCGGCGGTGGGCTGGATGAGGACGGCGTCCATCTGGGCCTGGATCATGTTCTGCGCGACCTGGTTCTCGGTCGCGGGGTCGTTGTTCGAGAGGCCGGTGGTCACGGTTCCCCCGTCGGCCTCGACGGCGGCCTCGAGGCCGGACTGGATGCCCTGGAAGTAGGTGTCGCCCTGGAGCATGATCAGCCCGATCTTCGGACCGGCTTCCCCGCCGCCCCCGGCTGCCGCTGTGCCGCTGCAGGCGGCGAGCGCTGAGGCGACCAGGGCGGCGCCCGCGATCGCCGTGAGGAGTTTGGTGACCTTCATCGACGTTCTCCTTTGAATGTTCGGATGTGATGCGGCGGCAACTCTACATACTTGTATACTAGTCCGCAAGCTAGACTCCGGAGAGGAGGCACACATGACGAACACACCCTCAGCGATCCCCGCCCTGCAGCCATTGGCGACCCCGAGATCGCGGTATCGCATCTCCGACGCCGTGTTCACGACGCTGAGCGAATCCATCCGGAACCTCCAGCTGCCGCCCGGTTCCCCGATCTCGGAGCCGGGCATCGCCGCATCGCTCCAGGTCAGCCGATCTCCCGTCAGGGAGGCGATCACCCGGCTCGTCGACCTCGGCCTCGTCACGGTCGTCCCGCAGGTCGGCAGCCGCATCGCGCCGATCTCGATCCGCGAGGTGGAGGAGGCGGTCTTCATCCGCCGCGCACTCGAGACGAGCGCCTTCCAGCAGGCGATCGCGAACGGCACGCCCGACACCACGGAGATCCAGGCCCACGTCGACGCGAACGTCGCCGCGGCCGGCGCCGGCGACCTCGACGCGTACTTCGACACCGACGAGCTGCTGCACCAGACGGTGTTCAAGCTCGCGGGGGTGCCGCGACTGTGGGACGTCGTCCGCGCCACGAAGATCCAGCTCGACCGGCTCCGCCGCCTGAACCTCGAGGCGGCGCTCACCAACGGCGAGCTCCTCGTCGAGCACCAGCAGCTCGTCGACGCCCTCGCCGCCCGGGATCTCGATCTGGGCACTCGGGTGATCGACCAGCACTCCACCCGCGTGCTCACCGACACCGTGCGCCTGCGCGCGGCCAATCCGACCTTCTTCGCCGAGTAGCGGCGCCCACCACTCACCACCTGGGAGAACACAGTGTCCGAGAGCGTCAACGTCGTCGTCTCACGCCGCGCAGCCTGCGGCGAGGGTCCGTACTGGGACACCGTCAGCGACACCGTGGTGTGGGTCGACATCGTCGGCAAGCAGGTGCTGCGCTCCACGATCGGCGGCGGCACCGCCGTGATCGAGTATCCCGAGATGGTGGGGGCGGCGGCTCCCCGCGCGAACGGCGGCCTGGTGCTCGCGGTCGAGTCCGGCTTCGCGGTGCTGGATGCCGCGGGCGCGGTGACCCGTCGCATCGACATCCTCTCCCCCGGCATCCGCATGAACGACGCCAAGGTCGACCCCGCGGGGCGATACTGGGCGGGCAGTTGCGCGATGGACTTTCGCGCAGGCCTCGGCGGCCTCTGGCGGCTCGACGAGCACCTCGCCGCCGAGCTGATCCTGCCGGGCCTCACCCAGCCCAACGGCATCGGCTGGAGCCCCGACGGCACGGCGATGTACCTCGTCGAGACCCAGGATCGCCGCATCCTGCGCTTCGACTTCGACCCCGAGACGAGCACGATCACCAGCGAGCCGACCGTCATCGCACGGGACTTCGGCGGCTACCCCGACGGACTCGCGGTCTCCGCCGACGGGCACCTCTGGCTCGCCGAGTTCGGGGGCAGCGCCGTGCACGAGCTGGATGCCGATGGCACGGTGCTCCGCAGCATCCCGATCCCGACCGAGCAGCCGACCTCCTGCGCCTTCGTCGGGCCCGACCTCCGGACGTTGTGGGTCACGTCGGCCGCGGCCGGGCTCGCGGCCGAGAGCGAACCGGCCGCCGGCTCCGTCTTCGAGATCAGCGGGCACGGCGCCGTCGGCGCCCCCGTCGCGCTCTTCCGGGGCTGAGCCATGACGATCACGCTCTCCTCGTCGATGTTCGAGGTCGTCGTCGCGCCGGAGCGCGGCGCCGACATCGTGCAGATCGTCGACCGCGCCACCGGCATCCCGACCCTCAGCGTCTCGCCGACGGCCGACGCGACGACGCCCCCCGCATTCGGCGGCGACTCGATGACGCGATGGACGACCGGCTACCCCGGCGGCTGGCAGTTCCTCACCCCGAACGCGGGTCCGGAGCGCGTGCACGACGGCGTGCTCCAGGGCTACCACGGCGAGTCGGCCCTCTCGACGTGGCGGGTGCTCGAACACGGCGAGTCGTCCGCCGAGCTGACCGCCCGGCTCATCACGGCGCCCTTCGAGCTGCACCGCCGCATCGACGTCGACGACGACGGGCTGACCGTGGTCGACACGGTGCGCAACCTGTCGGACGACGATGCGAGTGCACGGATGCTGCAGCATCCCGCCTTCGGAACGCCGTTCCTCGATGCGCACAGCTACCTGGCCACCGATGCGGGCGCACTGCTCACGGATGCCGCGGCTCCGGGCACGCTCACCGGTGCCGATGTCGCGGGGCGCCCCGACACGATCCTCGCCGCAGGCCCCGTCGCCTCGAGCGTCGCGCTGCCCGGCCCCGGTTCAAGACAGGCGCTGTTCGGCGCGCTGACCGACTTCGCCTCGCCCGAGCCCGCCGTGCTGTTCGCCAGCCCGACGCACGGCTTCGGCATGGAACTGAGCTGGCAGCGCGAGGACTACCCCGTGGCGTGGCTGTGGATCGAGGCGAACGCCGGCACCGGCTGGCCGTGGTTCCGCCGCATGTACGCGATGGCCGTGGAGCCCGGCAACGTGCTGCCGGGCGAGGGCGTCTCGAGCAGCGGGCGCACGCGCGGCGGTGACGGCACGGTCATCGCGGGCGGCGGCGAGTTCGTCTCCACCGTGCGCGTGCGGCGCGTCGCACTCTCCTGAATCCTCCCGACCTCCGCCGGGTTCCCCCGGCGCGACCATCCGTCGGGCTCCGGCCCGGCATCCTCCTCATCGAACGGATCACCATGCAGTTCCAACGTCTCGGCCCCGTGGGCGCCGAAATCCCCGTCGCCGTCGTGGACGGCCGCACGCTCGACCTGCGGCCGGTCACGGCCGACATCACCGGCGAATTCCTCGCCGGCGACCCCGTGGGCACGGTCACCGCAACGCTCGACACGCTGCCCGAGCTGGCGGACGCCGACACCCTGCGCGTCGGCCCGCCCATCGCGCGCCCGAACTCGGTGTACTGCATCGGCATGAACTACGCGGCCCACGCTCGCGAGGGCGGTTCGGAGCCGCCGGAGCGGATCGTCGTCTTCATGAAGCCGTCGCACACGGTCGCCGGCCCCGACGACGACTTCCCGGCCACGCCGGGGGCCGACAAGCTCGACTGGGAGGTCGAGCTCGCCCTCGTCGTCGGGCGGCGCGCCTGGCGCCTGGGTCCCGACGACGACGCGATGGCCGTCATCGCGGGCTACACGGTCGCCAACGACATCTCCGAGCGCACGTGGCAGCTCGAGGAATCGGGCGGCCAGTGGTCGAAGGGCAAGAGCGGCCCCGGATTCCTCCCGCTCGGGCCCTCCCTCGTCCCCGCGTCCGAGATCGAGCCCGGCGACCTGCGTCTGCGTTCGCGGGTGAACGGCGAGACCCGGCAGGACTCGAGCACGAGCGACCTCATCTTCGACGTCGCAACGATCGTCCGCGACCTGAGCCGCTACACGGTCCTGGAGCCGGGCGACGTGATCCTCACCGGCACCCCCGAGGGCGTCGCCCTCTCGGGTCGCTTCCCGTACCTGAAGGCCGGCGACGTCATGGAGATCGAGATCGAGGGCCTGGGCCTGCAGCGCCAGCTGGTCGTCGCCGAGGAGCAGGCGGTATGAGCGACCCCCGGTTCGCCGGCACGGTCGCCGTCGTCACCGGCGGCTCGTCGGGGATCGGCGCCGCGTGCGCGGCGCGGCTGCGCGAACTCGGTGCGCGGGTCGCGGTGCTCGACCGCGACGGCTCCCCCGACGACCTCGCGTTCGCCGTCGACGTCACCGATGAGACGGCGGTCGCGGAGGCCGTCGCCGCGATCGTCGCGACGACCGGCCGCATCGACATGCTCGTCAACTGCGCCGGCATCGGCGCCGCCGGCACCGTCGCCGAGAACGACAACGACGAATGGCGGCGGGTGCTCGAGATCAACGTCATCGGCACGGCCAACGTCATCCGCGCCTGCCTGCCGCACCTGATCGCCTCGCCGACGGCGAGCGTCGTGAACGTGGCCTCCGCCGTCGCGCTGACCGGCTTCCCGAACCGGGCCCTGTACACGGCGAGCAAGGGTGCCGTGCTGTCGATGACGCGCGCGATGGCAGCGGATCACCTCCGCGACGGCGTGCGCTTCAACTCGGTGTGCCCCGGCACGACCGAGACCCCGTGGATCGGCCGGCTCCTGAACGATGCCGACGACCCCGCCGCCGCGCGCAACGCGCTGGAGGCGCGCCAGCCGCACGGGCGGCTCATCTCGGCCGAGGAGGTCGCCGAGGCGGTCGCGTACCTGGCCGGGCCCCGCTCGGGGTCGACCAACGGCGTCGCCCTGTCGGTGGATGCCGGAATCGAGTCGCTCTACGTCGCGAGCTGAGCGGCGGGAGGTGAGGTCCTTCGACACCTGAGCAGATTCTGCGAATGCACGCTCATCTCTGGCGCAGGCGGGCTGCGTCGCGGTCGGCGCACCCTCGCTCGCTCGCCGAGCGCACGGGGGGCGACACTTACCGTCTAACTGCGGCGAGCACGCAGTCCGAGCGCCTCTGCCGAGTTGGTCGCACTGAGCTCCATGAGCGCGCGCATGCGCTCGTAAGCGGTGTCGGGGTCGGCCGCCGCGATCGCGTCGAGCACCCCACGATGCCCGTCGAGGAAGTCGAGCGTGGTCATGTGTCGGTGCGCAAGCCTGTCGCGAGCTTGCAACGCGGGCGCGAGCACGACCTCGAAGTGCTCGAGCAGCTCGTTCCCCGTTGCGGCGAGCACGGCGCGGTGAAAGTCGAGATCGGCCTGTGTGTGATCGGGACGGTCGGGGTCATCGCTCTGATACGACTGGTCGAGGAGGTCGCAGGCGACGCGGATACGATCGAGTTGGGCGGCGCTGCGACGCTCGGCCGCCATCCGTGCGGCGGCCGGTTCGATGATCTGGCGCACCTCGTCGAGCTCGACCACCAGCCGCGGGTCTGGTGCGTCGGTTGCGCGCCAGGCCATCACGTCGGCGTCGAGCAACTGCCACTGCGCCCGCTCGGTGACAAAGGTGCCGAGCCTTGGGCGAGCGCCCACGAGCCCCTTCGCGGCGAGCACTTTGATCGCCTCGCGCACGACCGTTCGGCTCACGTCGAATTCATCCGCGACCTGCTCGGGGTCGAGTGTGCTTCCTGGCGGCAATTCGCCGCACATGATGCGGGCGCCCAGCGCATTGACCACCTGCCCATGCAGGCCGCGTCCGCCGAATGTACTCACGGTGCAGAGCCTACTGTCAGGCCCGAGCGAAGGAGCCCGACACGACGCCAAGCTCACCGGTCGCGGCAGCCCTGGTGATGCGCTCCTCGGTCCAGCCGAGATCGTGGAGGATGTCGGCGGTATCGGCACCGAGGACGGGCGCACCGCGCCGAATGGTGGGCGGTGTCGCCGACATCCGCAGCGGCGGCCGCACGGTGCGCACGGTGTCGCCGTGTTCCCCGAACGGCTGCTCGACGAGCATGCCGGTCTCGACGACGTGAGGGTCGTTCGCGACGTCTGCGTAGTCGTGCACCGGTCCCGCCCACACATTCACGCGATCACAACGCTCCAACCAGTGCGCCGTGGACTGAGATTCGAACGCGTGACGGATATGCCGGTACACCTCGTCGCGGTGCGTATGACCGTCGTTGTAGTCGGTGAGCGAGCGAAGCCAGTCGTCGTCGAGTACGTCGCCCAGTGCGGTGAGCGGGGTCATCGCGAGCGTGAGCCAACCGTCTTGCGTGCGATAGACGCCGTAGGGCGCAGGTATGAACGCGTGGGCGGACGGTTCGGCGCTCCGCTGGGGCTGACGCCCCGTGTTCAGAAATGTCACGAGCTCCTGCAGTTGAGCGTCGAGCACGATGGAGAGCATGTCGACCTCGACCTTCTGGCCCACACCGAGCCGCTCGCGCGCGGTCAGCGCGGCCAGGATGCCGATCGCGGCCTGGTAGCCGGTCATCACGTCGGCGGCCCACAACGCGCCGGGCTCGGGGGCGTCGTCGGCGCTGCCGACGGAGAACATCGACCCGGAGTATCCCTGCACGACGAGGTCCTGACCTGGCCGATCGCGGTAGGGCCCGAACGAACCGTATCCGGAGATCGAGCAGTACACGAGTCTCGGATTGATCTTGCGGAGCTGCTCGTAGCCGACACCGAGTCGCTCGGCTGTGCCATGGCGGAAATTCTGCACGAACACGTCGGCGTCGCGCACGAGGTCGACGACGATCTCGCGTGAATCCGGGTGCTTCAGGTCGACCGCCAGAGAGCGCTTGTTGCGGTTGACAGCAAGGAAGGTGGTCATCTCGCCGTGCAGTCGGATGTCGTCGAACCCGTGTGTGCGATTGAACTCGCCGCCCTGCGGCGACTCGAGCTTGATGACGTCGGCTCCGAGGTCGCCGAGTCGGGTGGCGGCCAGCGGACCGGCCAGCATTTGCGTGGCATCGAGCACCCGGATGCCGTCGAGTGCACCTTCCGGCGCGTGTGGGACGGTCATTCGAATCTCCTTCGATTAGTACGATAATACTACTACACGCCGCGGATTGGTCGAGATGCGCGGACATGCCGGCAACTGTCCCGACCTGACGACACGGTCGTGTGAAATGATCCTGCTCACGTGGGCCAGCGACCTGGTGGCGCTTGCGCATCAACCATATAATATGATTATCTGCCTCTGCAGACGTCCACGTGATCATCAGGAGGCCCAAATGACCGACCCCGGCTCCGGCGAAGTTCGCCTCGAACGCCATGGCCACATCGCCCATCTGGTGATCGACCGCCCAGCGAAACTCAACGCCATGACAGTCGCGATGGACCATCGCATGAACGAGCTGGTGTTCGAGATCAACAACGACCAGAACATCCGAGTTGTCGTGCTGTACGGCACGGGTGACCGTGCGTTCAGCGCCGGCAGCGACATCACCGACCTCGACGAGTACGGCGACAACTGGAGCTACCGCAACCGCTTCGACAACCGCACCGACTACGCGCGCGCGATCTGGCTGTTGCGCAAGCCCGCGGTCGCGGCGGTGCACGGGTATTGCATCGGCGGTGGCCTGGAGATGGCAAGCGCCTGCGACATCCGTCTCGCGAGCCCCGACGCGTCGTTCGGCGCGGGCGAGATCCGTTGGGGCTGGCACGGCGGCTCGGGCCAGACGCAGTACCTCACGCACCTGGTCGGCCCCGGAAGCGCTTCGAAGATCCTCCTCACCGGCGAGCGCATCGACGCAGCCGAAGCGCACCGGATCGGCCTCGTGCAGGAGCTCGTGGAGCGCGACGAGCTCCTCGAACGGGCGGCGGCCATCGCCGAGTCGATCGCCGAAAAGTCGCCGATCGCGACGCAGCGAACGAAGTACATGGTGCGAGTTGCTCAGAACGTCGGCATCGACGCGGCGCTGCACATCGAGAATGACTCCTTCTCGTACCTGATGAAGACCGAAGACGCCGCCGAGGGCCAAGCAGCCTTCGCCGAGAAGCGCGCACCAGTCTTCACGGGGCGCTGACGATGGGCGAGCGAACGCCGCAGACCGACGCCGTCGCGCCCGTCGAGGTCGCGTCGGGTGTGCACCGGATAGACTCCCCGCTCGGCGAGCGGTTCACAAGCCTGTACCTCGTTGCAGGCCCGGCCGGCGTGCTGCTCTACGACACCGGGGTCGACGGCACCATCCCCGCGCACGTGTTGCCGGCTCTCGGGATGCTCGGCCGCACGGCCGACGAAGTGACTGCGGTCGTCGTCTCGCACTGCGACGTCGATCACTTCGGAGGCGTCGCCGACGCCCGCGAGGCATTCGCGAACGCACGAATCGTGGCCGGTGCGGATGACGTGCCGCTCATCGAAGACTACGACCGGTACCTCACCGAACGTGCCCGCGGATTCGTCGCGGACTACGGCTGGGACGAGGACCCGGCGGTACTCGCCTGGTGCCGATCAGTGACCCGTGAAGGCGCGCTCGACGGGGTCGCGGCCGACGGCGAGCGCATCGATCTCGGCGCCGATCGCGTGATCGAGGTCCTCAGCGTGCCGGGTCATTCACACGGGCACGTCGCGATCGATGTGCCATGGGCCGACGCGGTGCTCGTGGGCGATGCCGTACTCGCGGATTCCGTCGATCTCGCCGACGGGACGCCTGCCTTCCCGCCGACCTACCGCTATGTCGACGACTATCTCGCGACCGTCGCTCGACTCGAGGGGCTCGACCGTGGGCTCCTCCTCACGGCCCACTACCCCACCATGCACACGGATGCGTCTCGGGCCTTCCTTGCACGAAGCCGCGAGTTCGTGGAACGGCTCGACCAGTTGGTCACCGATGCCCTCACTGCGGCACCCGCGGGATCCACGTTCGCCGAACTCCTTGCACACCTGAACTCCGTCGCGGGTCGGTGGCCGGTAGCCGGCACCGAGGGCGCACTCGCCTTCCCGGTCGCCGGCCACCTGGAGCGGCTGACCGGTCGGGGACGCGCTCGCCGCGTCGGAGAGCGCGACGGTGTGGCGATCTGGGCGGCCGCATGAGCGGAGTCGCCTGGGGCGTCGACGAGTACGTCGCCGAAGCAGATGCCGCGGCCGCCCTGCGCAATACGCGCCGAGCCGGCCCGGCTGCACCCCACGATGACACCATCGGGCTCGCTCGACAGGTCGCCGATGTCCTCGTCGACCTGCACTTCAAGACCTGGGACTTCGGCGACTCCGTCGCGTTCGAGGCCCTCATCGAAGCATCGGCACATCTCGGCGACGACCGGTGGGAGCGGTTCGCGCACGGATGGGGTCGCGCATGGGCGACCCGCGCGCAGCCGTTCGCCCGGCTCGACTGCACCGTGCCCGGCCGCGCGCTCACCCTCGTGGCCGAGCGGCATCGTGACGGGCAGCTGCTCGCGGTGCTCACGGCGCTCGCCGCCTTCCTGCGCCGACGGAACACGCTCGACGGCGCTTACGAGACGTGGGACCGGGCGCCCCTCCTCGCACCGTATGGAGCGCCTCCGATGACGGACGACGACCGGGCGCTGCTCGCGGATCCACCTGCGGGTGTCTTCGTCGACTGCCTGCATTTCGATCCGCCGTTCTTCGCAGCGCTCGGCCGCGTCGTCGGCGACGACTCCCTCATCGCCGACGGCGTCGGACAGGCGAGCGCCTACGTGCGGTTGCTGCAGCGCCAAGACGGTCTCTTCGACCACTTCGTCCTGCGTGGTGAGCACGCCGCATTCGGCCCGGGCTGGGGCCGGGGGCAGGGGTGGGCGGCACTCGGACTGCTCGAGGTCGTGACCGAGCTGCGCGCGCGCCGTCTCGCCCTCGGCTCCGCGGGTGGGACCGGTGCCGAACGATTCGCGGCCGACGAACGGCAGCTCGCGTCATCCGCTGCCCTGTTGCTCGAGCGGATGGCCGCCCTGCAGCGGCCCGACGGGCACTGGGAGGTCGTCGTCGACCGGCCGGCGTCGGGTGACGAGTACTCGACTGCCGCGTTCATGGCCCACGCGATGAGCTCGGCGATCGCATTGGGCATCGGCGACCGGCCGGTGCTCGCCCGCTCAGCCCACCGGGCGCGCGACGCGGTGCTGCAGTCGCTCGACGCCGACGCGCAACTCTGCGAGGTGTCGGCCGCGGTCTACGCCAGCACGGTGCCCGACCACTACTCGGCTGTTCCTCGTGGATACGTCGTGCCCTGGGGCCAGGGGCCCGCACTCCTTGCGCTCGTCTCCAGACATGATGGACTGGACGCATGAACCGCGTCGTGCTCATCACCGGCGCTGCGAACGGTATCGGCGCGGCGATCGCGCACACCTTCGCCGACCAGGGCGATGATGTCGTCGTCACCGACCTCGACGCCGAGTCCGCCGAGGAGGTTGCGCGCACCATCCGCGCGGCCGGAGGCTCGGCCACCGCGCACGGGCTCGACGTGGCATCGGACGCCGACTGGACAGCCCTGTCCGAGGAGCTCCGCGGTGCCGGTCGGCCTCCCGCGATCGTCGTCAACAACGCCTTCCGGAACACCGTCGCCCCGGTGCACGAGCTCGATCCCGCCGATTGGCAGGCGACGGTCGACGTGACGCTCGGCGGGGTGTATCGATCGGTGCGCACGTTTCACGACACGTTGACCGCAGCGCACGGCGCGGTGGTCAACGTGGCGAGTGTGCACGCGCTGCTCGGATGGCCGGGGCATCCTGCCTATGCGGCCGCGAAGGGCGGCATCGTCGCGCTCACTCGTCAGCTCTCGGTCGAGTACGCACCGAACGTACGTGTGAATGCGGTACTGCCCGGATCGATCGAGACACGGGCCTGGGACTCGGTCGACGAGGCCGGCCGGGCCGCGGCGCGGCGGCAGGCGACGCTCGGCCGCTTTGGCCGACCCGAGGAGGTCGCATCCGTTGTCGTGTTCCTCGCGGGCGAGGGCTCATCGTATGTAACCGGTGCGGCTTTGGCGGTCGACGGAGGACAGAGCACCACGGTGGCGGTGTGAGCCCGGTGGTCGCCGTGGGTCCGGGCCGCCACCGGCGCCCTTCCATTCGAGCACGTCGATGATCACCGTCGGCGGTCTTGCGCTGACCGCCGTCGTCGACCCCCGACGCGGTGCGAAGATACTCTCCCTCCGCGACGCCGATGGCGTCGAATGGCTCGCCCAGGCCGAACCGTCAGCCGATGGTCTCCGGGGCAAGGCCTTCGTCGATGCCGAGATGGCGGGCTGGGATGAATGCGCGCCGACGATCGTGGCTTGTCGCGTCGGCGATCACGATCTGCCCGATCACGGCGATCTGTGGGACATCCCGTTCGACGTGGAGACCGATGGCACCACGGTCACTGCGGTCGGGTCATCGCTCGGATATCGTCTCCGCCGCGGCATCCGCGCGACCGAGACCGGACTGCGCCTCGAGTACGAGGTCACCGCCCTCCGGGGCGTCCTGCCCTTCCTCTGGGCGGCACATCCCCAGTTCATCGCTCCGCCCGGCACCCGGGTGGAGCTCGACGGCGGCGGGACCGGCGTGATGCGCGTAGTCGACGTGATGGACCCGGCACTGCCGGAACTCATCTGGAGCGAGGACCTCGCGAGTATCGACACCGTTCCGCCGAGCGGGTATCGCAAGCTCTACGCGCATCCCGAACAACCGGTGCACGGCGCCCGGCTCGTGCGAGCCGACGGCTCGACCCTCGCGCTGAGCTGGTCGCCCGAGTGCCCGTACGTCGGTCTCTGGTTCGACCGTGCCGCCTTCAGCCGAGAGCCCGTCATCGCGATCGAGCCCGCGACCGCCTACTTCGACGCGCTCGACACGGCGATACGACTCAACCGCGTGCCTTTCGTCTCACCGCGACGGCCATTGCGCTGGTGGGTGGAGGTCACCGCGCAGCCCGTGGCGCGGCCACCTCAGCCGAGCGCCCGGTGAAACCGGGTAACACCGGTGGATGCGGAAACACTCACTCCCCGAACCTCCAGTCGGGCTCCTGGTTGATGGGGCATCAACTCGAGCTGGAACCCCGTGATCCGCGACGGGTTCATCAGCGCGAAGTCGACCGGCACCGCAACCTGCTCGCGGCCATGCGCATCGACCATTGCCCGGGCGCCCTCGTGCCGTACGCCGTCGTCTCGAAGGAACGTGACGAAGAGCGCGGTCGAGAGCGACGAGCGGTTGACGAGGTCGAACTCGACGACGTCGAAGTCGGTGAGGTCGTCGATGTTCCAGCGCACCCAAGGGCGGTGCTCTCCGTTCGGTCCCGTTCGCAGACGGAGCACATCTCGGTCGATAGCGGCCGCCCAGCCCTCGCTCTCTGCCTCGTCCGGGTCGAATCGACGGCGCAGTGATGGCATCGCGCCCGGTTCCGGCGCGGTGACCGGCGTGACGAGCGAGACGAAGGCACTCGATTCGACCGCGCCCACCTCGATTCCGCGAAGTCGGAGGATGTGCACGGCGATCGCACGACGCACGCGCTCGACCTCTGCTCCCCTGGCGAAGTCGAACGCCGACTCGACGATCCTGTCGCGATAGCTCGCGAGGATCGACTCCACTTCGCACACGCCATCCGCATGGATGCCCGCCGACTCGGTGAGCGCCTGCTCGAGCAAACAGAGGTACTCGAAGTCATCCTGCCCTGCTCGAATCGCTTCCAGTCGGATCGACGGAAGCGGGCCATCCGGTCCGGGATAGATCAGCTGACCGTCGCCGTTCGCCCCTGGCCACGCCATCGGATCAGTCCACGGGTCACGCGGCGCGAATCGCTCGCCATCCCAGGCGCCGAAGATCGTCGTCGCCCAATAGAGGTTCCCAGCGATCCGGTCGCGATGCATCAGCCACGGCACGACCCGTGCCGCCATGAGGTCGTCGTCGATGTGGTAGCTCGGGTACGGATGCGTCGGATAGACGCACCCGTACCACCAGGAGTCCTCCCCCTTCGATCGCCGGTCGCGGGCGTCGCCGGCGTCGTATCGATCGAAGAGCGGAACCCAGGTGGCGACCGCTCCCTCGAGTTCCGGCACGGGTTCCGCCGTCACGAGGTGTTCGACCTCGGGGGCGATCCCTTGGAGCCATGTGCAGAGCTCGCGCACCCTCGCCGCCCCGCCCTGCGGTTCCTCGATGCCGCCGGCCGTCGGCTCGTCGATCTCGTCGAGATAGAAGTAGCCGCGCTCGAGCCACCCGGCCCGGCGAAGGCCGTCGACGACCTCCGTCGTCCACGACGGCTCCGCCGGCCTGGCGGGAATCCGGTAGGCGATCACCCGCGGGTCATCCAGGAAGCGTGCTGCAGCCGACAACCAGTCCTGCGCCGAGATCGACGGCGAGATCGGAAGGTCGTCAGCAGGCAGGCGTTGCTCCAGCTGGAACCAGTAGAACCGCTCTGCGAGCTCCCAGTGCTCGGCGGAATCGCGGGTGAGTCCGTAGTAGTCGGCCACCTGGTCGTACCAGATTGCGAACGCAGTGCGGCAATGGCCGGCGGCCGGAAGCGCGAAGTCCCAGACGCGCAGGCGCACGGGGATGTCGCGCTCGCCGACGCGGACCATACCCGTGTAGTCGCCGGCCCGTTGCCCTTCGGGGACGCGGACCTTCAGCCACACCGACAGGTTGGCGTTCGGCTCGACGTCGATCGGGCCCTCCAACGGTACGAGCGCGTCGGGGTACCAGCCTGTTTCGAACGCGGGGGTCGTTGTGCGCTCGAGGCGGATGTAGTGCTGCTGGAACAGCTCCACCGGCAAGGTCTCGCCATCGGGTCCGCGCAATGCTGAGACCGTGACGTGCAGCGCGTCGATCGGGGCGTGCGTGCGCAGCACCAGTTGCCCCGTTTCGGCCTGGTTGCGCGCGGCGGCGAGATCGACGAACGATTCGCCGAGCGGCAGCGGGTCGGTAGGGCGGATCTTCGCCGTGTTGTGAACTGCAACGACGTCCATGCTCACCCCATCCGGAAATCGAGTCGGACTGGAAGAGCGGGTACGGGGTCGGAGCCTCGACGCGCATGGAATTCGGACCACAGGGCGGAGAGCGCGTCCTCCCCCTCCTGCAGGTCGTCGGGGACGATGTCGGCCTCCAGCAGGGCAGCGGCTCGTTCGACCTCGCCGGACGCCAACGCTGCGCGCAGCTCGATCATCCGGATCCGGCCGATGGAGCGTTGGTCGGCATCCAGTCCGTCGATGAGCTCGAGCGCTTCGGCGGACGCGCCCGCCTCGATGAGCGCGACGAGCGTCTCGATGAGCAGTGGTCGCAGCGCGGGAGCGAGCCGCCATGCCGCGAGGGAGTGCTCCGCCGCGCGAGATGTTCGTCCGGCTGCGCGATCCATCACCGCCAGGTTGCGCAGCGACCACGCCGTGGGCTGCACCTCCACCGAGCGTGCGGTCGCCTCATACGCGCCGTCCCGATCTCCTGCATACCAGCGCGCCAGTCCGCGGTGCATCCACGCGGCCCAACCGTCATCGGCCGATTCGAGATGCGGGTGCCAGCGCTCGCTCACGAGATACGACCGCGGGGGCTCGGCAGGGTCGCTGGCCGGGAGGGCGCCGGTGGTGAGGAGTTCGATCCATGCGTGCTGCTCCAGGCCGAGCGTGTCGTCCGGGAACGGAGTACCCGGCGACGCCATGGGCTCCTCCCCGACATGTTCCCGGCGTCGCTCTTCCAGTGCTCCCCAACCGGAGCCACGTTGCAGGACGGCCGCGGGAGCGACGTCGGCGCGGCGGTGCGCGGCGGCGAGGGCCCCCTCGAGCAGTTCGCTGGGCGCGAGCTCGTCGGCGCTGAGTGCGACCGCTCGCCGGGCGTCCGCCCAGCTCCCGTGAGCCGACCGAGGATCCACCTCGGCCATGCCGAAGGCCTCCACCCATGTGCAGGTCTCGCCGGCCGCGAGCGACTCGTGCTCGAACTGCGTCGAGGCCAGTCCTCCTTGGATCTCCAGGTATCGCTCACCTGGGCCGCAGAGGAATTCCTGCCAGTGGCGCCCACCGACCCCGTTGCCCCAGGCGAACAGCTTGCGGCCGACGAGTCGGTCGGTCGAGACATGCACAAGGCCCTGACCTCGACCATCGATCGCAGCGATCCACGGCCGGGTCGCCCGGCGGCAGTCGAAGAACCAGTCGGCTGCACCCGGGGCTGTGGCCGGATAGCTGAGGTCCCGCCCGCCGCTCTCGGGAACGGGGATCACGTGCAGTCCTCGATCGTAGGCGTAGTGGAACGCCTGCGTCGCCGGTGCGATGACGCGAACGTCGTCGTGCTCCGGGACGGCGATGTTCGACCACCAGTACAGCGGCACCGGAGCAGTCGTCGGGTTGGTGATGCGGATGGTGGCGAGCATGACCGCCGACTCTTCGGGCAGCGAGAAGTCGATGCTGAAGAGCAGCTCGCGCGATCGCTCGTACTCGTACATCCGCAGCACGGGCGTGCCGTCGGGATCGTCAACACGAACCGCGTGCAGTGGTTCGCAGGTGAGGGCCGTGTGCCCGGTGGTGCCGAGGTTCCACTCGGCACCACCGGCGAACCACGCATTGCGAAGCCCGAGGTTCCCGGGCTGGAACACCGAGTTCCGGTACAGCAGCTCCCGACCGGTCGGCTTGTGGATCAGCGACCACAGCCGACCCCCCAGGCCGATGAGGAAGGTCGCACGCCACACCTCGTTCTCGAGCACCGCGGTCGGCTGTGTCCGATCGGTGCGCACGCGATCGTAGCCGTCTTGGGAGAGGTACGGCATCAATGAGGGCAGCCGTCCGTACTCGATCCTCGCGAGCATGGCGGGGTCGTCGATCTCGGGCGGGAGACCATCATGCGGGTCGCCGGTGCGTACGAGTGGTGGCAGGGGGTTGAGCGGACCGAGATCGGCTGCGGGCTGCCGCAGCGAATCGAGGCGAAGTGTCGTCATCGAAGGTCTTCCATTCATGGGCGGGAGCGGGGTCAGTCCGGGAGCCGCTGTCCGGTCCCTGCGTCGAACAGGTGCACCATCCCGGGCGTGACGCGAAGGCCGACCATCGTTCCAGGTGCGATGTCCAAGACACCGTCGCGGTCCTGCACGGCGATGGTCACGGAGCCACCTGCCAACTCGGACCGCACGTAGAGGAACGATTCGTTTCCCAGCTCTTCGACGACCTCGACCGTCCCGGGAATGCCGTCACTCGGCGAGGTCAGCGAGACGGCATCGGGCCGCACACCGACGACCACGCGTGCTCCGGTCAGCGCAGCCAATTTGGTCACGGGTCAGGGTGAGTGGCGCATGTCCGGGAAGCAGGGCCGCTTCGCCCTCGATGTGCGCCTCGAGCAGCGCCATCGACGGCGTCCCCATGAACGTCGCGACGAAGGTGTTCGCCGGTCGTTGGAAGAGACGCTTCGGCCGGTCGCACTGCTGCAGCCGTCCGTCGCGAAGGACCGCGACGCGGTCGCCCATCGTCATCGCCTCCACTTGGTCGTGCGTCACGTAGATCGTCGTGATGCCGAGGTTGCGCTGCAACCGAGCGATCTCGTTGCGCGTTTGCGTGCGCAGCTTGGCATCGAGGTTGGAGAGCGGCTCATCCATGAGGAACACCTTCGGCCTGCGGATGATCGCCCGTCCCATCGCGACGCGCTGGCGCTGCCCGCCGGACAGCGCGGCCGGGCGTCGATCCAGGTACGGCGTCAGACCGAGCATCTCGGCCGTGGTGCTCACGCGGGTTCTGATCTCCGATCGCGAGATCTTTGCGACCTTGAGGTGGAACCCGATGTTCTCGGCGACCGTCATGTGCGGGTAGAGCGCGTAGTCCTGGAACACCATCGCGATGTCCCGCTGGATCGGCGGGAGGTGTGTGACGTCGACGTCACCGATGTGGATGCTTCCGGCATCCACGCCCTCGAGCCCTGCGAGCATGCGCAACGCGGTCGACTTCCCCGAACCCGACGGGCCGACCAGCACCATGAACTCACCGGCGCTCACCTCGAGGTCGAGGCCGTCCAGCGCCGCGATATCCGACTTCGGATAGAAGCGCGTGGCCCCCTTGAAGGTGACGGCGTCGACGCCCGTGGTCGTGCGCTCGACCGCGCTCGCCGCTCGATCCGTCATGTTGTCGATACTCATTTCGTCGCTCCCAGCGTCATGCCGTCCATGATGTTCTTGCCAAGCCAGAGGTAGAGCAGAAGCATCGGCAGTACCACGATGCACACTCCCGCGAAGAGCGCGCCCCACGCGTTGTTGTAGAGCATGGTGCCGTAGAAGCCCAGGATCGCCAGTGCGAGCGTCTGCCTCCCGTCGTCGATGATGAAGATCAGCGCGAGCAGCGTCTCGTTCCACAGGCTGACGACGTTGAGCAGCAGGGCCGTCACGATGCCCGGCCTCGCGAGCGGCAGCATCACGCTCCGGAACGTGCGGAACGCGGAGCATCCGTCGAGTGCCGCAGCCTCTTCGAGCCTGGTCGGCAGCGTGCGGAAGAATCCGGTCAGCAGGAAGACCGTGAACGGAAGTGAGAACCCGACGTAGAGCAGGAACAGCCCGCCGAGCGTGTTCGTCATATTGAGCCCTGCCATCGCGATGTAGGCCGGCACGACGATGCTCTGCAACGGCACTCCCATACCGAGCACGAAGTACATCAGTGTCACGTTGCTGTTGCGCGACTGGAGCCGTGAGAGGGGGTAAGCGGCCAGCGCACCGATCGCGACGGTGAACACGGAGGCCGCCGCGACCAGGAACACCGAGTTGAGCGCCGCCGTACCGAGATCGGAGCCCTCCCACGCCCGCACGTAGTTCTCGAAGTGCCAGACGTTGGGCAACCCCCACGGATCGGCGAATACTTCGCCGTCGCTCTTCAGCGACGACAGGAGCATCCACACGAAGATCGCCAAGTTGAAGGCCACCCATACCCAGACGGCGGCCATTCCCAGCATGCGCAACGGCGTGCGGCGACGGGCGAGCGGCGCAGGGGTGCCGCGCCGCTGCCTCCCGACGCCCGGCTGCTGACGTGGGCGCCCCTCCGAAACGGGCCGATCAACGGACTGCGTGGTCATCAGAACTCCACTTTCTGCCGGCTCATCAGCTTGCGCAGCACGACGACGAGAACACCGACCACGATGAGCATCACCACCGACATCGCGCTCGCGCGTCCGAGCTCGGGAAGCCCTTGACTGCCGAATCCCTGCATGTAGACGTATACCGAGGCGGTCCACGTCGATCGCGGTGGCGCCGTGCCGACTCCGGCGAAGGCGTAGATGAACTCGAAGGCCTTCACCGCGGTGATCACCCAGAGCACCGCGGCCACTGCCGCGACCTCCCAGAGCAGCGGGAGGGTTACCATGCGGAACCGCTGCCCGATCGTCGCGCCCGCGAGGTCGCAATCCTCGTAGAGCGAGGTGGGGATCCGGTCGGCTCCCGCCATGAGAATGACGGTGAAGAGGCCGACTGTCATCCACGACATGGTGAGGAGGATCATCGGAAAGATGAGCTGCGGGCCGAGCCACACCTGGGTGAACTCGCCGAGCCCGATCGCACGCAGCGTGGTGTTCAGGGCTCCTCTGGTCGGATCGAGGATGAAGCCCCACGCGATTGCCAGCACGACCGGGTTGACCAGCGACGGGAAGAAGATCAGGGCCCTCAGCATGTGCTTGCCACGCATCTCCGCGACAAACGCGGTGAAGAAGAAGCCGAGGGCGAAGATGATCACGCCCACGACCAGCAGCACCACGAGCGTGTTGACGAAGGCGCCTCGGAAGATGTCGTCGTTGAACAGTCGAAGGAAGTTGCCGAGACCCAGCCACTCTGGCTCGTCGCCCGCGCCACGCCACCGGAACAGGCTGATCACGAATGAGGCGAGCGATGGGGCGACGAAGAACACGGTGTAGAAGATCACGGCCGGCAGGATGAACGGCACGCGCAGTCGTCGACGCTGCGCATCGAGCGGACTCGTCGCGCCACCCACCCTGGATGCCCTCGGCGGCGTGGACAGAGACGTGCGATCCGTCATCCGTTGTTCTTCCAGAACTTCGCCGATTCCGCGGACAGCTGTTCCACGAACTCGGCAGCTGAGATCTCACCGAAGAAGAGCCGGTCGTCGACGGGGAGGAAGACGCCGGTCCACCAGTCGGGAAGCTCCGACGGGATCCCGTCGAGATAGCGGTGAGCGGAGTCGGCGCTCGCGAGCATCTCTGCCACGTCGACCAGATCGGTCGGGGGCTCGACGTCTGCCCGAGGTGTGAGCTGGTTGGCCTCCGATGAGATGCCGCCGATCCGGTCGTGCTCCATGAAGAAGGCGATGAACTCCTCGGCGTTCTCTGGGTTCTTCGCGTCAGTGGGAATGCCGAACCCCAGCAGGTTCGCTTCGATGGTGTTCACCCCGCCCTCGGCGAGCGGAAGCGGGAACGTGCGCCAGATTGCTCCTTCTCGCGCCACATCCTCTTTCCCAAGCGGCGCCCACGACCCCATCATCAGGAAGTTCGCGTCGCCTGCGGCCCAGGCCTGCTCCTGCGCAGGCAGCTTGCTGCCCTGGTAGCCCTCCATGAAGTACCCGGCGTCGACAAGTTGCTCGAGGCGCTGCGCGACTGCGAGGAACTCGGGGTCCTTGAACGCCTCCCCGGTCTTGTCGTGGGCGGCGTCATTGAGCCAGCCCGGACCCAATTGACGAAGGACCATCTGTCCGAGCCAGTAAGCGTTATAGTCGGGGATGGTCCCGTCGGCCGCGAACGGCACCTGCCCGGCAGCGCTCATGTCGGAGACGAGCGCGAGGAATTCGTCCCAGGTCGTTGGCGGTGCCGCGGCGACCTCCGGCAGCTTGTTGCCGTCGTACCAGATCGACGTGGTCGTCACGCTGTGCGGAACAACGATGGGCTCCCCGTCGGCGTTCACGTACGGCTCGACGTATGCCGAGGGAATCACGTCGGCGACTGTCTGGTCTTCGCCGGGAATCTCGAGCTCGTACACCGAAGCGAGTCCCCGGTACACGCCAGCCCCGGCTCCGGCGAGCAGCACTTCGACAGCATCGTCGGTCAGGTCGGGCACGTCACCGGTGTTCGCGGCGGTCTGCACGCGGGTACTGACGTCGCGGCCGGCCCATTGCACCTCGACCGTGACTCCGGTCTCGTCCTCGAACTCGTCGATGGCGCTCTGGAGCACTTCGCTCTGCGGTTCGCCCCGCTCCCACATTGACCAGAAGACGAGGTTGTCGCCGTCTGCAGAGCCCCCGGAATCCCCCTGGAACACAGCGCATCCGGATAGCAGTGCCGCGGTGCCAAGCGCGACTGCAGCGGTGGAAGCGCGCCGCCATTTGGTGCCGGCCTTGAATGAGTGCATCGGTAAGTCCTCTCCGCACAGGCACCTTCGTTGGGGCCTGGCCGCTGTGAGCTGCTTCGCTCGTACGTGATCGATATCCAAAGACAGGAGCGGGAATCGATTAGTACGATAATACTACTACATTGATGTTGATCCTCAAAGCCTCCGATCGATCAATCGCCGGGACTCGCTGTCCGTGAATCTCAATGGCAGGTTCGCTGCATATCATCCGACCTTCGGTCCAGAGCCGACCGGGGACTCCCGGGTAGTGCATTCTTCGCGCTCGAGGAACGGAGTGACGTCTTCTCTGCCGAGGAACTCGTTCAGTCGGGCGCCGCATGCCGTGCGAGAACCGCGGCCTCCATGCGCGACGAGACACCGAGCTTCCCGAGCACGCGCGAGACATGTGTCTTCGCCGTCGACTCGCTGATGCCGAGTTCGCCTGCGAGATCGGCGTTGGAGCGACCGCGTCCGAGCCCGGCGAGCACTTCGCGCTCTCGTTCGGTCAGTTTCGCGAGGACGGGATCCGATTCGCCCGGTTGCGCAGTCGTCGCGAATGCGTCGAGCAGCCGGCGAGTGACCTCAGGGGCGAGCGCCCCCTCACCCCGGGCGACCGCGTGCACCGCGGCATGCAGGGCTCCAGCAGTCGCGGACTTCAAGAGGAATCCCGCAGCGCCCGCTCGTACGGCACCGAAGACGTACTCGTCGAGGTCGAATGTGGTCAGCACGAGAACCTCAGCGAGCGCCTCGGCCACGATCGTGCGCGTAGCGTCGATGCCGTCGGTGCCGGGCATGCGCACATCCATGAGCACGACATCGGGCCGAAGGGCGCGCGCGTTTCGCACTGCCGCAGCACCATCGGCTGCTTCGCCCACCACCTCGATGTCCGCTTCCTCGAGGAGCGCGCGCAGTCCTGCGCGGATGGCGGCGTGATCGTCTGCGACGAGGACGCGCACGGTCACTGCGCACTCCGCGGTATCTGGGCATCGAGCCGCCAACCACCTTCGACCGGAGCGGCCGAGAGCGTGCCGCCGAGGAGCTCGGCGCGCTCGCGAAGAAGTCCGATCCCGTGGCCGGTTCCGATGGTCGGCGCCGCCGGGGTGCCGCCGCGCGACAGAATGCTCACCCCGGTCTCCGCCTCGGTCGCTCGGAAACGGATCTCGACGTCCGCCCCGGGTGCGTGCCGAGCCGCATTGCTCAGCCCTTCTCCCACGATGCGTGCGAGCGCTTGGTCGATCGCGGTGGGGACGTGTGGCGTGTCGCCTACGAAAGTGACGTTCACGGCCGGGCTCCGCGCCACGAGATCGGGGAGTTCAGCCAGACGCGGCGGGGCGATGAGCGGATCAGTTCCGGATCGCAACACGAGGATCATCGAGCGCATCTCGTCGAGACCGTCGATGCTCGCCTCCCGAATCGCGCGCAGCGCCGCCCGATCATGCGTCTGGGTCTTCGAGGACAGTGCCGCCTCTGCGTTGATCGCGATTGCCGAGAGGTTTCCCGCGATGACGTCGTGCAGATCGCGCGCCATCCGCCCTCGTTCCTCGCGAACGGTGTCGGCCTTGACGATGCTGGCGAAGCGTTCGGCATCACGTGCCCGAGCATCGGAGAGCGCCGCCAGCTCGCGACTTCGGCGCACCGACATCCCCCACCAGTACGGCGTGCCGAGGAGGAGGAACGCCTGAAGCGCGAGGAGCATTGCCGCCTGCAGCGAGGAACCAGAGAGCAGCGGCGCGACGAAGGCTGCAGCAACGAGCACCGCGATGACGACGAGAAGTGCCCTGACGACCCGTGCCCGCCCGAAGAGAACCGCGGAATACAGCAGATCGAAGTACACGAGAACCATGCCGAGGCTGCCGCCGAGCCAGATGTCGACGCCGGCGACCACGGTGCCGGCGAACAGCATGGTCGCCGGGCGACGCCGCTTGCCGAGCATGAGCGCGGAGCCGACGAGGATCGGGATGAGGTGCCACCACGGGCTGATGTCCGGTGCCCACGCGGCGTCCGACCAGAGATTCGTCAGCCCGATCGCTATGAACGCGGTGCCCGCACCCGCTGTGGCGACGGCCGTCACAAGATCGGGCCGAACGGCGTAGAGGTGCGAGACGTTCCGCACGCCCGCCACGTTGCGCCATTCCATGCCCCCATCACAGCACACGGCGTGGCCGGGGCGGTCCTCCGAAAGATGTACGAGCGGGTCATCCTTCGCCCGATGCACACCGCGGGCACCCCTCCGAGGCTGGAGGCATGACTCTTGAACTTGGCCTCACGTTGGGTGCCCTCGCCCTCGTGGACAGCCTGAGCATCGGGACCCTGCTCATCCCGCTCTTCTTCCTCGTCGCCCCCGGGCGCGTCCGCACCGGACGAGTCCTGCTCTATTTGTCGACGATCGCCGTGTTCTACTTCCTCGTCGGTCTCGCGCTCACCGCGGGCGCTGATGCCCTGCTCAGCGGGTTCTCGGAGCTGCTCCGCTCCCCGGCGGCTCGCTGGACCCAGCTCGTCCTCGGCGTCGGGCTCGTCGCCGGGAGCTTCTGGATCGACCGGAAGAGGCCAGAGAACGAGGAGCGCCCGCCCGGTCGACTCACCCGGCTTCGCGATCGCGCGATGGGTGACGGCGCACCGACCCTCGTGGTCGCCCTCGCCCTTGGCGCGGGACTCGTGGAGTTGGCGACGATGCTCCCGTATCTCGGCGCCGTGGGAATGATCACGGCAGCCGGCATGCCGTCGCAGTTGTGGGCCGGAGTGCTCGTCCTGTACTGCCTCGTCATGATCACCCCGGCGCTCGTGCTTCTCACCGCCCGGGTCGTCGCCCGGCCACTCGTCGAGCCGCCGCTCGTCAAGCTCGCCACCTGGCTCGAGAAGAACTCGGCGGAGAACACCGCTTGGATCATCGGAATCGTCGGTTTCCTCCTCGCACGGGACGCTGCATCGACCCTCGAGCTGTTCTCCTGACACCGGTCCGGAGGGAAACTCGAGCCAACAATTCGGCAGTTCTCGATGGCGACGTGGGACGGGTGCCGGTGCTCACGCAACCCGCATCCAGCCGCCCCTCACATCGACTCCGGCCGCGCCCCCAACCCGACGAACCTGCCGGTCAGGTATGCGAGCCGCGGGTGATCGCGCAGCATCCGCAGCGCGAACGGCAACGCGGCACCGGGCTCGCGCGATGCGATCAACTGCCCCTGAATCCGGCGCTGCACGAACTGGGTGATCCAGACGGGCCAGGTGCGCCGGCGCTGCACCAGGTGCAGGTCCCTCCCCACCGGGGCGCGCACCTTCAGCACCGGTCCGAGAAGACGGGCGGTGGCCACGGCATCCTGAATCGCGAGATTGATCCCCACTCCGCCCGCCGGCGACATGGCGTGTGCGGAGTCGCCGATGCACAGCATCCCCTCGGTGTACCAGCGGCGCAGCCGTTCGAGCCTCACCCGCAACACGTGCACGTCGGACACGGCGACGGCGGCGACGGGATCCGTCATGCGCGGTGAGATGCGTGCGACGCGCTTCCGCATGCGGTCGAGGTCGTCGACGGAGCCCGTCCAACTGCCGGCGGGGATGACGTGTGCGATCTGGAAGAAGTCGCCGCGATCGATCGTGATGATCATGCCGTCGCCGGCCTGGATGAACGGATACGTCTCACCCGCGCGTCTCGCCAGCCGGAACCACAGCACGTCCATCGCCGCGGCGCTGCCGACCTGGGTGAGACCGGCGGCCGCCCGCACGTCCGAATCGCGCCCGGACGCATCGACCACGAGCTGCGCCCTCACGACGACGTCACCTTCCGGCGCCGTGCCGGTGACGCCCACGACGCGGCCCCTCTCCGTGATGAGTCCGTCGACCTGCGTCGAACGGAGCAGGTGGAATCCCGGGTGCCGCGACGCGCTGCCGGCCAGCAGGTCGAGGAAGTCCCATTGCGGCATGAAGGTCATGACCTTGCGGTGCGTGGGCAGGCGGGTGAAGTCGGCGAGGGTGAGCTCGGTGCCCTGCCAGCTCAGGGTGACGCGGGACATGTCGTTGTGCGGTCGAGCCAGGAACTCGTCGAGGAGTCCGAGCTGGAGGAGCAGCTCCTGCGTGGAGGGGTGGATCGTGTCACCACGGAAGTCGCGGAGGAAGTCGGCGTGCTTCTCGGCGACGGTGACGTCGATGCCCTGACGTGCGAGCATCAGCGCCAGCATCAGGCCGGCGGGTCCGCCTCCGACGATGACGCAGTCGGTGTCGATCTGGGTGCTCATGGGTCCCACGATCACCCCGCAGATGCCAGGATGCGAGCATGGTCAATAAACGCGCCGGTCGACCTCGGGGCGCTGCCACGGCCCGCCGAAGCCTGTTGGAGACTGCCCACCGGCACTTCGAATCGGGCGATCTGGCGTCGGTGTCGACCCGCGAACTCGCCCGAGAAGCGGGCGTGAGCCATTCACTGGTCAATTATCATTTCGGCTCGCGCGATGCGCTGATCGCCGCGGCCCTCTCGCTGCGGGCCGCTCCGCATCAGGTGGTCGCCTCGGCGACCGACGAGCACGGACGCATCGATCTCGCCCGGCTCGCGGCGGGGCTCGTCATGGTGTGGGAGCACCCCGACAACGGTCCGCGGCTGCAGCACTTCGCTCGCCGGCTCGCATCCGGCGACGATCGCTCACCGACGCTGATGACGTATCTGCAGCACACGGTCTTCGCCGCGCTGACCGCCGAATTCGGGCAGGAGCGCGCCCGACGGATGGCGACCGCGATCGTCGGAGTGATCTTCACACGGTACGTGCTGCTCCTGCCGTCGATGACGGCGCTGACGCCCGCGCACGTCTCCGCGCACCTGCTGTCGATGCTGCAGTCGGCGTGAGCGGACCCGAACGTCGATCCAGACTTTTCGGTGCGCCTAAATTTTGATAGGTTTTCGGTATGCCGAAAACTCTCGACGACGAGACGACCACGAACGAGCCCGTGCCCGAGGGCGGCTCCACCGGGCAGCGGGGGCGCGCGACATCCGTGCCCCGGGTGGCCTGGCTGATCGGCCCGGCCCTCGTCGCGGGCGTCGCCTACCTCGACCCCGGCAACGTCGCGAGCAACATGACCGCCGGGGCGCAGTACGGCTACCTGCTCGTGTGGGTCGTCGTGCTCGGCAACGTCATGGCCTGGCTCATCCAGTACCTGTCGGCGAAGCTCGGCATCGTCACCGGCCGGAGCCTCCCCGAGGTGCTGGGCGGCACCATCCGCAACCGCTGGGGCCGCCGCGCGTACTGGCTGCAGGCCGAGCTCGTCGCGATGGCGACCGACCTCGCCGAGGTCATCGGCGGTGCCGTCGCGCTCAACCTGCTCTTCGGCGTGCCGCTCGTGTGGGGCGGACTCATCACCGGCGCCGTCTCGATCGGGCTGCTGATCCTCCAGTCGCGACGCGGCCCGCGCACCTTCGAGTTCGTGATCATGGGGCTGCTCATCATCATCGCGATCGGCTTCACCGTCGGCGTCTTCGTCGCACCGCCCGACCCGGCGGGGCTGCTCGGCGGGCTCGTGCCGCGCTTCGCCGACGCGAACTCGGTGCTGCTCGCCGCGTCCATCCTCGGCGCGACGATCATGCCGCACGCGATCTACGCGCACTCGGCGCTCAGCCGCGACCGCTTCGTCACGCGCCGTGCCGCGACGCTGTCGACCTCGCCCGGGGCGGCGACGCCGAAGCCCGCGTGGCACGGCTTCGGCATCAGCCGCCGCTCAGAGGCTCCCGAGCTCCTGCCGGGCACGGCGACCGACGTGCCGACCGGGCTGCTGCTCCGCGCCACGCGATGGGATGTCTCGATCGCCATGGCGATCGCCGGCACCGTGAACCTCTGCATCCTGCTGCTCGCCGCGGTCAACCTCGCGGGCGTCGAGGGCACCGACAGCCTCGAGGGCGCCTACGCCGCGCTGGGCACCGCACTCGGACCCGTCATCGCGACGCTCTTCGCCGTCGGCCTGCTCGCCTCCGGCCTCGCCTCGACCTCGGTCGGCGCCTACGCGGGTGCCGAGATCATGCACGGGCTGCTGCACGTGCGGGTGCCGCTCATCCTCCGCCGGCTCGTCACCCTGATCCCGGCCCTCACGATCCTCTGGCTCGGCTTCGACCCGACCCTCTCGCTCGTGCTGAGCCAGGTCGTGCTCTCGTTCGGCATCCCCTTCGCCCTCGTGCCGCTCGTGGCGCTCACGGCCAAGGCCGGCGTGCTCGGCCGGTGGAAGAACCACTGGGCGACGACGACCGCTGGCATGGCGGCGTCCGTGTTCCTGATCACCCTCAACGGCGTGCTGCTCTGGCTCGTGTTCACGGGGGCCTGACCCCGGCGCAGCGACGGTGCCTCCCGATAGTCTGGGGCCGATGCCCAGCAGCAAGAACCCCGCGATCGAGGACTACCTGAAGACGGTGTATTCGCACACCGAATGGCAGCCCGACCCCATCACGCCCTCCGTGCTCGCCGGCAAGCTCGGCGTCGCGCCGTCGTCGGTCACCGAGATGGTGAAGAAGATGGCCGCGCAGGGGCTCGTCTCCCACGTGCCCTACGGCGCGGTGCGGCTCACCGACGCCGGCACGGTGCAGGCGCTCGCCGTGGTGCGCCGTCACCGGCTCATCGAGACCTGGCTCGTGCAGGAGATGGGCTACGGATGGGACGAGGTGCACGACGAGGCCGAGATCCTCGAGCACGCCATCTCCGACCGCCTGCTCGAGGCGATCGACGCCCGGCTCGGCCGGCCGCTGCGCGACCCGCACGGTGACGCCATCCCCACCGCCGACGGCTCGATCGTCGCCGAGCCGTTCGTGCGCGTCGACGAGGCGGCCGACGGCCACCTCGGGCGGGTGATCCGCATCAGCGATCGCGACCCCGGCCTGCTGCGCGACCTCGAGACCGCCGGCGTCCACCCCGGGGTCGAACTCGAGATCGAGTCCGTCGACGCCGAGGCGAACGCACGCGTGCGCATCGCCGGCGAGACGCACGAGCTGCCGAACGGCGCGGCCAGCGCGATCTGGCTGTCCGCATGACGGGCGATACGACGGCCGAGGCACGTCCGTTCCTCGTCGACCTGCGCGGCGTGGTCGATCTCCTGAGCCGCCACATCTACTCGGGCCCGCACGTGTTCCTCCGCGAGCTCATCCAGAACGGGCGCGACGCCATCACGGCCCGCGCCGAGCACGAGGGTCGCCGTGATGCCGCGTGGGGTGTCCGCATCCACCCGCCGACGAGCGCCGAACCGGCGCTCCGCTTCGAGGACGACGGCGTCGGACTCACCGCCGACGAGGTCGGCGAGCTGCTGGCCACGGTCGGCCGCAGCTCGAAGCGCGACCTGTTCGACCTGCCCCGCGCGGGGTTCCTCGGCCAGTTCGGCATCGGCCTGCTGAGCTGCTTCATGATCGCCGATCGCATCGTCGTGCGTTCGCGCTCGGCCCGCGGCGGCGCTCCCGTCGAGTGGGTCGGCAGCACCGACGGCACCTTCACGGTGCGGGTGCTCGAGGGCGACGAGGCATCCGGAATCGCGGTCGGCACGACCGTCTCGCTCGTGCCGCGCCCCGACGAGGCGGAGCTCTGCTCACCGGCGAGCCTGCTCGACCTCGCCCGCCGGTACGCCGAGTACCTTCCCATCCCGATCCTCGTGGGCACCGGCGGAGGCAGCTTCGACAGCGTCGCGCGGCCGGCGGTGTTCGCCCTCGCGGGCGATGCGCGCAGCGACGTTCGCGACGCCATCGCCGAGCTCGGGCGCGAGGTCGTCGGGTCGACGCCGTTCGACGTCATCGAGCTGCATTCCACCGCGACCGACACGCACGGCACCGCCTTCGTGCTGCCGTTCCCGCCCACGCCCGGCGCCCGCCAGGCGAACCGCGTCTACCTCGGCGGCATGCTCGTCGACCCGCGCGCCGACGAGCTGCTGCCCGATTGGTCGTTCTTCGCACGGGCGGTCGTGGACTCGAACGGGCTGCGGCCGACCGCGTCGCGCGAGCACCTCATCGAGGACGAGTCGCTCGAGGCGACCCGGGGCGAGCTCGGCGCCGCGATCCGCGCGTGGGTGATGCGGCTCGCCGTCGAGCGCCCCGCACGTCTCGCCGAGTTCGTCGGCATCCACCATCTCGGCCTGAAGTCCCTCCTGCTGCACGATGACGAACTCGCGGGCTTCATCACCCGCTGGCTCACGGTCGAGACCTCGGTCGGGGTGATGACCATCGACGAGCTCGTGCGGGCCCACCCGCACGTGCGATTCACCGAGACCGTCGACGAGTTCCGCCAGATCGCGGGGATCGTGCCAGCATCGCGGGCCGTCGTCAACGGCGGGTACGTGTACGAGGCCGACATCCTGCGCCGACTGCCGCTGCTGTTCGACGGCGTCACGGTCGAGCGCGTGACGGTCTCGGGCGAGCTCGACTCGCTCGACGTGCCGCCGCTGGCCGATCGCGGCCCCGCGCTCGAACTCGAGCACCGCGCCGCCGCAGTGCTCGCCGAGGTCGGCTGCGAGCCGAGCGTGCGCCGCTTCGCACCGAGCGATCTCGCGAGCCTCTACCTCGCCGACGCCGAGGTGCTGCGCTCGATCACCCGCGGCGCCGCCCGCGACACGACCGGCCAGCTCTGGAGCGGAGTGCTCGGCCGCATCGACGAGCACCTGCCGAGCCTCGCGAACGGCGGCGCTGCTCGTGCGAAGCTCTGCCTCAACTGGGACAACCCCCTCGTGCGCACGCTCGCCGGCGATGTCGACGACGCCGTGTTCGACCGCACCATCCGGCTGCTCTACGTGCAGGCGCTGCTGGCCGGCCATCGACCGCTCCGGGCGAGCGAACGGGCCATGCTGACCGGCGCGCTCACCGACCTCGTGGCGCTGAGCCTCGCCCGCTGACCCCGGCCCCGCGCCGCGATTCCGACCCCGAACCCGACCCCCCGATCATCGACCGTCAAGGGAGAACCGTGTCCGAAGCCATCCGCATCGACGAACTGCTCGAGCAGGTCGACCAGACGCCGTTCGGACCCGAGGAGCGCGCGCTGATCGACGAGGCCATCGCGATCGCGGTGGAGTCGGGCGACGAGTACTCGGAGTACCGCGCGCGCATGCGCCTCGCGTCGTCGGCGAACATGACCGGCGACACCGACGCACTGCTCAGCTCGTTCGCCTGGTGCCTCGGCAAGCACGACGCCGACGCCGCCCGCTTCCCGGCGAAGCCCGACGACAATGCCACCGACCTGCTCTGGCAGTACAAGTGGATGGCCGGAACGCTCTCGGCGAGTCCCGCGTTCCCGGCCGCCGACATCCGCGCCGTGCTCGACGACATGCAGTCGCGGTACGAGCGTGCCGGCGTCGGCCAGAGCGGGGTCGCGACCGCGCGATTCGGTGCGGCCTTCGCGAACGGATGGCTCGACGAGGCCGCCGCCGCCTACCGCGTGCTGACCACCACCGAGCGCGACGACTACAGCCACTGCGACGCGTGCGTGCGCAGCGAGAGCGCGGCCTACCTCGCCGCCACCGGTCGTGAAGACGAGGCCATCGCCCTCTACGAGGAGATCGTCGAGGGCGGGTTCAGCTGCGGCGAGGAGCCCGAGCACGCCCTCTCCGACGCACTGCTGCCCTACCTCAGGGCCGGCCGACTCGAACGGGCGAAGTCGTTCCACCTGCGGAGCTACCGCGACGCGCGAGGCAACGCCGACAACATCGGCATCATCGCGAACCACCTGATCTTCTGCGCGATCACCGGCAACGGGGCCCGCGGCCTCGCGATGCTCGAGCGCCACATCGCCTGGATCGCGCACGACCGCCTGAACCAGCGCGCCCAGTTCGGTGCGCTCGCCGCGACCGGCCTGCTGCTCGACACCGTCATCGACGCCGGATACGGCGACACCGTCGTGCGCGGCGCCGACGCCGTCGAGCTCGAGCCGTTCTTCGGCCGGCACGACGGCCGCTGGACCGTCGCCGACCTCAGCCCCGCCGCCTGGGCTGCGGCAGCCGCGATCGGGGCCGAGTTCGATCGTCGGAACGGCAACCGCCACCTCGCCGATCGGCTCGAGGCCACGCGTGCACTCCGCACCGAGCGCTACGACGTGCCGATCACGGGCGAGACCTTCGCGCCGCCGATGCCCGTGGTCGCCGCAGACCCCGTCGATGTTTCCGGCTGGGTCGATCGGGCTCGCGAGCTCGCCGTGCTCGACGAGATCGACGCGGCACTCGCCGCCGCCGATCGCGGACTCGCCGCGCTCGACGCGCTCGACGCGGAGCCGGCGCCCGAACGCGAAGCCTCCGAGGCGGCAACCGCGCACGACCGACGCGCCGAACTCGTCGGCATCCGCCTCGCGGCGCTCGTCGCGGCGCAACGGCTCGACGAGGCCGCGCAGGTGCTGCCCGAGCGCATCGCGGCCGTGCGCGCCACCGGCGACGACGCCCTCGCCGATGCGCTCACCCGTCGGGGCCTGCTGCTCACCGGCGCCGCCACCGCCGCCGACCTGCCCGAGCTCGAGCAGGAGCTCGGCGCCGCGTTGCAGTCGGGTGCCGACGATCTCGCCGCACGCATCGCCCTGCGCATCGCCTCGATCCGTGCAGAGGCCGGCGACGCCGAGAGCGCCGGCACCGCCGCCGACACCGCTGTCGCCGTCCTCGACCGGGCGACCGCGCCCGACCCCTCGCTCGTGGGTGCGGCCTTCCAGCTGGCGGCGTTCCTCGCCGCGCAGGACGGCGATGCATCCTCCGCCCTCTCCCTCCTCGACCGGGCCGTCGCCGCGGAACCGACGCGGGTCCGCCGCGCAGAGTCGCACCGACTGCGTGCGCGACTGCTCGCCGGCAGCGCAGAGCCCGAGGCCGCCCTGGCCGCTGCCGAGTCGGCACTCGAACTCGATCTCGCGGTCGACGCGCGGATGCGCGTCATCGAGGACTGCCAGCTCTCCGCTGCGATCCTCGACGACCTCGCGCGGCCCGACGACGCCGTCGCGCGGCTCCGCCTCGCGGTGCAGCACGCCGAGCTCGCGGAGTCGCCGGGGCTCGTCGGCGTGCGGTACGGACTCGGCCGCCAACTGCTCCGCGCCGGCCGCTTCGGCGAGGCGGTCGAGGTGCTGCAGGAGGTCTTCGAGGCCGAGGATGCCGCGGGCGCCCCGCCGGCAGCACGCGCCGAGACGCTGCACCTGCTCGGCACCGCATTCCGCGGCGACGAGGAGTTCGCCGCGGCATCCGGCGCCTGGCACGCCGCCGCCGACCTCTTCGAGGAGGCTGAGGCCTGGCCGGGAGCCGTCGCCGTGCTGCTCGACCTCGGCCGGCTCTTCGCGGGGCTCGGCTATGCCGAGGAGGCGATCGAAGTGCTCGAGCGCGCCGTCGCCGATGCCCGCCGCGACCCCGAGACGGTGGCCTCCCTCGCGGATTCGCTGCACCTGCTCGGCCAGGTCAGCCTCGAACACGGTGAACCGTCGGGCCTCGAGCGACTCGACGAGGTCGCGTCGCTCGCGCGTGAGCACGGCGCCGACTGGCTGCTCGCCGACGTCGTCGATTCCCGCGCGCGGGGGCTCGCCGCCCTCTCCCGCCCCGAAGAGGCCGTGTCGACCGCGCTCACCGCGGCCGAGCTGTTCGAAGCGGCCGGCGCTCCCCGACCGGCGGGCGGTTCGATGCTGTTCGCCGGTCGCGTGCTGCAGTCGGAAGGGCGGCACGATGAGGCGCTCGTGCTCATCGGACAGGCCATCGAACGG
Source organism: Agromyces sp. NPDC056965 (assembly GCF_042673425.1). Taxonomy (NCBI): domain Bacteria; kingdom Bacillati; phylum Actinomycetota; class Actinomycetes; order Micrococcales; family Microbacteriaceae; genus Agromyces; species Agromyces sp. NPDC056965. Next base: position 32,274 of record NZ_JBHURI010000021.1, read on the forward strand.
TTCGACGGGCAGGCCGACGCCGTCTCGATCGCTCGCATCGCCCTCGCCGACTCGCTCGAAGCGCTCGGGCGCATCGCCGAGGCGGCCGACGCCCGTCGGCTCGCCGAAGCGGGCTGATCGGTCGCTTGCACCGCTGCGCGACATCCGCTCGACATCGCCCTGTGACCTGCGCGCCCTAGGCTGGGAGCATGTCACGACGTGAAGAAGTCGAGTGCTGGCTGACCGACATGGACGGCGTGCTCGTCCACGAGAACCACGCGCTGCCGGGCGCTGCCGAGCTGCTGCAGCAGTGGGAGGACGCGGGCACGCCCTACCTCGTGCTGACGAACAACTCGATCTTCACCGCGCGCGACCTCTCGGCCAGGCTCCGCTCCTCGGGGCTGAACGTTCCCGAGGACCGCATCTGGACGAGCGCCCTCGCGACGGCCGACTTCCTGAAGCAGCAGGTGCCGGGCGGCACCGCGTTCGTGATCGGCGAGGCGGGCATCCTCACGGCGCTGCACGATGCCGGGTTCGTGATGACCGAGACCGCGCCCGACTTCGTCGTCGTCGGCGAGACGCGCAACTACTCGTTCGAGGCGATCACGAAGGCGATCCGCCTGATCGGCAACGGCGCCCGGTTCATCGTGACGAACCCCGACGCGACGGGCCCCTCGGCCGACGGCCCGCTGCCGGCGACGGGCGCGATCGCCGCCCTCATCACGAAGGCCACGGGCAAGGAGCCCTACGTGGTCGGCAAGCCCAACCCGATGATGTTCCGCTCGGCGCTCAACAAGATCGGCGCGCACTCCGAGAACACCGCGATGATCGGCGACCGCATGGACACCGACATCGTCGCGGGCATCGAGGCCGGCCTGCACACGATCCTCGTGCTGACGGGTATCAGCGACCAGGCCGAGATCGAGAAGTACCCGTTCCGGCCCGACGAGATCCTCGCGGGCGTCGCCGACCTCGTCGAGGCGACGCCGGCCGAGACCGAACTGTAGAACTGCCGAGCACCGCCCAGCGAGACGAGGAGACACCATGGTCGAGTTGACCGACATCGAGTTCGACGACGGCGAATTGGTCGCCGCGGCCGTGCTGCCAGGCGACCGGGCCGTCGCCGTGCTGTTCGCGGTCGACGACGAGCCGGTCGAACCGGCCGAGATGCGTTCCATCGCCGAGCGTGCGCTCAGCCGCCCGACCGCCGACGACCTCGCGCGCATCGACGCCGACGTCGTGCGCGAGCTCACCGATTCGGCATACGAGGGCACCGGCCAGGAGGTCACGGCCGACGACTACGACGTCCTCGCGCGCGAGCTCGAGCTGCAGGGCGTCATCGTCTCGGCCGATGCCACGCTCGTGCTCGTCTACGAGGCGCCGACCCAGTACCCCGACATGGTCGTGTACTGCCAGCTCGACGAGGAGCTCGCGATCGACGACCTGAGCGTCGCCGAGGCCGACGACGACGAGGGCGCCGACGACGCGCCCGACGGGGTCGAGACCGTCGAGTTCGACTCCGTCGAGGACCTCGTCGACTTCATCAGCTCCGAGCCGCGCCCCGACGCCGACTAGGCCGCATCGGGCTCCACCCGCTGCTTCGCCGCGGGCCGCTCCTCGGGCTCGGCATCGAGCCGCTCGCGAACCTCGGGGTCGAGGTCGAGTTCGGCGGCGCCGAGCACCTCCTCGAGCTGCGCGACGGTCGAGGGCCCCGCGACGGGGATCACGGGCACCTCGCGCCCGAGCAGCCAGGCGAGGGCGACCTGGTTCGGGGTCGCGCCGATGTCGCGTGCCACCTCGTGCAGCAGCTGGATCCGCGCGACCGTCGTGGGGTGGTTCACGCCGCCCCAGAGCGGCTTGTCGGTTCGCGTGAGGGCGCCCTGGTGCAGCGGGGAGTAGGCGGTGACCGCGAGCGGCGGACGCCCGTCGACCCCGGTCGAGGCCGCATAGCTGAGCAGCTCGGGCGTCACGAAGTTCTGGCGGCCGAGCTTCGGCTGCGGGTAGACGTAGCTGTACTGCTGCTGCACGAGGCCGTACGGCGCGATGCCCTGGCGCAGCGCCTCCTCACGCGCCTCGACGACACGCCACAGCGCGACGTTCGAGATGCCCGAGATGCCGATCAGGCCGTCGTCCTGCAGCACGCCGAAGGCGCCGACCGTCTCGGCGAGCGGGGTCTCGAGGTCGTCGACGTGTCCGTAGACGACGTCGAGGTGGTCGACGCCGAGGTGCTTCGCGCTCTCGCGCGCCTCCCAGCCGATGACCTCGGCGCCGAGGCCCTGGAAGTTCGTCGGCTCCGTGTTCGAGAGCGGGAGCTCCGGGTCCTTCTTCGCGGCGCCGAGCTTCGTGGCGATGCGCAGCCGGTCGCGGCCGCCGCGGCTCGCGAGCCAGCGGCCGATCACGTCTTCGCTGTCACGACCGTGGCCGCGATCCCAGAAGCTGTAGTTGTTGGCGGTGTCGATGAACGTGCCGCCGGCCTCGACGAAGCGGTCGAGGATCGCGAACGAGGTGCCCTCGTCGATCTTCGTGCCCATCTGCATGGTGCCGAGGCAGATCGTCGAGACGTCGAAGCTCGTGCGGCCGTTGCCGATCGTGCGGTATCGCATGGTTTCCTCCGTGAAGTGGTGGGTGACGGAATCGAGCGTACGAATCATTCGGCTCGGCATTACACTCCAACCAGCGGATGCTTCACCAGACCAATTTCCACGGTGGCACCGTCTGCGCACATGGGCGACAAGGGGGTGGGATGTCTCGGTCAGGCCCCCTGCTCGCGTGGGAGACGATGCTCGACCTCGGCGACGGCCCGGCGCCGCTCCGCGACCGACTCGATCGCGCGATCCGCGACGCCGTGCACTCGGGTCGACTTCCTCCCGGCGCACTCCTCCCGCCGAGCCGCACGCTCGCCGAGACCCTCGGGGTCTCGCGCTGGGTCGTGACCGAGACGTACGGGCAGCTCGTCGCCGAGGGGTTCCTCGAGGCGACGACCGGTTCCGGCACGCGAGTGCCGGCGGGCCGGCGGCATCCGCTCGCGTCGCCGCGCTCGCACGACGTGCGCGACTCGCACGCCGACGTCCCCGTTGCCCCGGTCGCGCAGCTCAGGGCGGAGTACCGTCGACCGCGCCTCGACCTCGGCCCCGGCGTGCCCGACCTGCGCCACGTGCCCCGTGCGAGGTGGGCGGCGGCGGTCCGGCGCGCCCTCGACCGGCTCCCCGATGCCGAGTTCGCCGTGGTCGACCGCCTGGGGCATCCGCTCGCCCGCATCGCGGTGGCCGACTACCTCTCGCGCTCGCGACGAGCGAGCGCGACGCCCGACGACATCGTGATCACGCACGGAGCGACCGACGGCATGGCCGGGGTCGTCGCGGGGCTGCGCGCCGCCGGCCACACGGCGCTCCTCGTCGAGGACCCCAGCTGGTCGCGACTCCGCGAGATCGCCGCAGCGGACGGGCTCACCCCGGTACCCGTACCGGTCGACGATTCCGGCATCGACGTCGACGCCGTGGTCGAAGCCGCCCGGCGCACCGGCGCCCGTGCGGCGCTCATCACGCCGGCCCACCAGTTCCCCCTCGGCGCAGCGCTGTCGCCCGCCCGCCGCGAGGCGATCGTGCGGTGGGCCCGCGACGTCGACGGAGTGCTGATCGAAGACGACTACGACGCCGAGTTCCGGTACGACCGCCGGCCGATCGCCGCCCTGCAGGGGCTCGCGCCCGAGCGCATCGTGCTGGTCGGCTCCCTCTCGAAGTCGATGGCCCAGGCGTTCGGACTGGGGTGGGCGGTCATGCCGCGCTCCCTGCGCGAGCGCGTGCCGCTCGCCGACCGATCGCGCCCGTCGACACTCGACCAGGTCGCGCTCGCGGAGTTCATCACCGCCGGCGACCTCGAGCGGCACCTGCGCGCCGCGCGCGGCCGGTTCCGCCGCCGCCGGGCAGCCGTGCTGGCGGCGCTCGAACGCGAGCTCCCGGGCCTCGCGGTCACCGGCATCGCGGCGGGAATGCACGCCGTGCTCGGACTGCCGCCCGGGGTCGACGCCGGCGCGGTGCGGCACGCGGCATCCGACGCCGAGATCGCCGTGTCCAGTCTGACGGGATACCGCGTCTCGGCCGCCACGCCGAGCCCCGAGGCGCTCGTGCTCGGCTACGGCAACCTCTCCGACGCGCTCGTCGACGAGGCGGTCGCTCGGCTCGCCGGAGTCATCCGCTCGCTCGCCTGAGCCGATCGGCGCGAACCGCGACCCTGCAAACGGCGCGATGACCCGATGCCTCAGTGCCTGCCCTGAACCCGCGCCCGGGTCGACCCCGACGCCGGTCGCGGGCCCGGCACGTAGCGTCGCACGGGTTGCGTCCGGCTCTCCACTCGAGATCGACCGGTTCCCCTGCACAGCGAGCACCCCGGTGACCCCGGGCCGTTGACCCTACTCGACGAATCCAGCTCGACTCATGCGAACCTCACGAACGACACTCCGCCGTGCCCTGCTCGGGTGCGGCGTGCTCCTCATCGCCTCGACCTCGGTTCAGGTGGCCGCCGTCATCTCGCACGGCATGTTCGATCGCCTCGGACCGCTCGGGGTGAGCGGGCTGCGCTTCGCGATCGCCGCCGTGCTCGCGACCGCGATCATCCGCCCGCGACTGACCGGCCGCACGCGCGCCGAATGGTTCGCGCTCCTCGCATACGGCACGTCGATCGCCGCGATGAACGTGTGCTTCCACGTCGCACTCGACTTCGTTCCGCTCGGGGTCGCGATCACGATCGAGTTCCTCGGCCCCTTCCTCGTGGCCGCCTTGGGCGTGCGGCGCCCGCGCCTCGTGATCTTCCCGCTCCTCGGCCTCGGCGGGGTCGCCCTCATCGCCCGCCCGACGCCCGAGATCAACCCGATCGGCCTGGTCGCCGCCGCTGTCGCCGGCGTCTCGCTCGCCGCGTACACACTGCTCGCCGAACGCATCGGCCGCACCGCGCCGGACGACCGCCCGCGGGCCGCGGCGCTGCACGACCTCACCATCGCGGTCATCGTGGCAGCGCTGCTCACGGCGCCGTTCGGCGTCGCCGCACTCCCGTCGGTCGAGCCGGGTGATCTCCCACCGCTCGGCATGGCCGCGGTCCTCGGCGTGCTGATCGCGTTCGCCTGCGACATGCTCGCGGTGCGCCTGACCTCGGCACGCACCGTCGCCGTGCTGTTCTCCTTCGACCCCGCCCTCGCCGCGATCATCGGAATGCTGCTTCTCGGCCAGATGCTCGACCCGCTCACGATCGCCGGCATCGTGCTGGTGTGCGTGGCCGGCGGCGCCACGATCCACGTCGCGAGTTCGGTACCCGAGCCGGCCGTCGTCGGCGACGATGCGCCGGCTCAGCCCCCGAAGCCCGACCAGTAGCGGCCCTGCTCCTTGCCGCGCTCGACGTCGTTCATCGCGTCGGCGGCTTCGCGATCGGTTCCGCGCGTCTTCTCGGAGTGCCGCCGAAGCGAGAACACCCACTGCGTCACGCCCCACAGCACGGCGATGATGACGATGCCCAGCCAGAAGGTCCAGTCCATGGGCGCCCCCTCACTCGATACGCGTCACTCTACGCGACCGCGGCATGATCGGCCGGGCGCCGGAGTCGTCAGACGATCCACCCGCTGTCGCGACGCCCCTGATCCTTGAGCCGCTCGGCCTCGTCCCTCGCCTCGGCACCCTCGCGCTCCGCACCGAGCCGCTTGCCGGACGCGCGCACGTACACGATGGCCAGCACGGTCACCACGGCGACGACGATGACGACGGCGATGCCGATCCAGACGGTCTCATTCATGCTCGGCCCCCTCCCCGATACCCGCCACCATACGCATCGTGGAGCGACTCGGTCCGGGTGATCCGGACGTTCGGCCGGGTTCCGTTCCGCTAGGCGAGTCGGGCGACGGATGCCGCGACGCCGGCCCAGAACCGCTCGACGTCGAGTTCGACCGCGACCCACGCGTTCGGCTCCCGCCCGAGCATGCCGTCGAGGTCGACGCTCGTCGCCCCCGCCGTCTCGATGCCGAGGAGTTCCACGTCGAGGCGCGTGCGCCGCAGCCCGACGCAGCCGTGGTCGGCGAGCACCGCGACGGCCACCGGGTCGTGCAGCGGCCCGTCGGGCATGCCGAACACCTCGTCGTTCGTGCGGCAGAAGAAGTCGAAGAGCTCCGCTCCGAAGGCCGCCGTCGCGGTGCCGATCGACGCGATCTGCTCGCGCACGGCTGGCGTGACGAGCGCCGAGTGGGTGACGTTCAGGCCGACCATGGTGAACTGCACGCCGCTCCGCACCACGAGGTCGAGCGCCTCGGGGTCGACGAGGGCGTTGAACTCGGCGTACGGCGTCGCATTGCCGCGCTCGGTCGAGCCGCCCATCCAGACGATCTCGCGGATGCGGCCGGCGAGCTCGGGCCGGTCGCGCAGCAGGATCGCGACGTTCGTGATGGGCCCCGTCGCGATGATCGCAACCGGTTCGTCCGAGGCGATGAGGGTGTCGGCGATGAGTTCCGTCGCGCTGCGGGCGTCGAGCGGCACGGTCGGCTCCGGCAGCTCCGGGCCGCCGAGTCCGTTGTCGCCGTGGATCCATTCGGCGGTCTGCAGCGGCCGCACGAGCGGCCCGGCGGCACCGGCCGCGACGGGCACGTCGGTCACCCCGGCGACCGACAGCGCGATGCGGGCGTTGCGCGTCGTGAGTTCGAGCGGCGCGTTGCCGCCGACCGTCGTGACGGCGAGGAGCTCGAGCGCGGGATGCCCCGCCGCCAGCCACAGGGCGAACACGTCGTCGTGGCCGGGGTCGCAGTCGATGACGACGGGAATGGTCATGTGTCGGGGCTCGTTCTCTCGGGTCGGGTGGGTCGGAAGGACTCAGTCGGCGATGCCCGCGGCGGCGAGCACGTCGATGCGAGGCGCGTACGAGTCGACCGTTCCCCGGGCCTGCACGGCGAGTGCGCCGGCCGCGACCGCGAGGCGGAGCGCTTCGGGCAGCGGCCGCCCCTCGGCGAGGAACGCCGCGAGCGTGCCGGTGAACCCGTCGCCGGCGCCGGTCGTGTCGATCGCGGTCACGCGCGGTGCAGCCGCCGTCCAGGAGCCGGTCGCATCGGCGGCGACGGCACCGGCCGCGCCGAGCGTCACGACGACCGAGCGGGCGATGCCGCCGGCAGCGGATGCCGCGAGCACCCGCCACTCGTCGAGGGACGCGCCAGTCGAGGCATCCGTGCCGATGCCGACCGCTCGGGCCTCGTGCTCGTTCAGCACGAGCGGGTCGGCGACGCCGAGGGCCGCGGCCGAGACCGGGGCCGGCGGGGCGAGGTTCAGCACGAACCGGGCCCCGAGCTCGTTCGCGACCCGGGCGACGTGCTCGATCGTCGCGACGGCGAGCTCGCCCTGCGTGAGCACGACGGTCGCGGCCGCCACGCGATCGCGCTCCGTGTCGACGAGGGCGGGGGTGAGGGCGAGGTTCGCTCCCCCGGTGACGATCACGGTGTTCTCGCCCGAGGCGACGACGGTGATCTGGGCGACGCCGGTCGGGGCATCCGGCACACGACGGATCGCGGCGGTCGGCAGGCCCAGCCGCTCGAGCGTCTCGCACGCGAACGCTCCGCTCGAGTCATCGCCGACGCAGGCGACGAACTCGACCAGCACGCCCGCGACGTGCGCCGCGACCGCCTGGTTCGCGCCCTTGCCGCCGAGCGCGACGTGGAACTCGCGCGCGAGGATCGTCTCACCGGGCGCGGGGAACGCATCGACGTAGCTCGTCGAGTCGACGTTCAGCGAGCCGATGACGACGACCCGGCCCGGCACGCCTGTGTTCGCGGCCGTGCCGGAGTCGTTGAGTTCAGCCGCCATGCGGTCAGGCCGTCGGGCCGGGGCCGTTGATCGGTCCGGTCAGCGGCTCGCCGCCCGCACGATTCGCGAAGCAGTAGTAGTTGCGCTGGCCCTCGGCCCACTGCTCCTCGGTCACGGGGAAGCTGCCCTGCACCTGGAGGTCGGGGATGCCGGCGACGAGCGTGGGTTCGAAGACGCCCGCGGCCCGGCACAGCGCGGGCATCTCGGCCACGAGCTGGGCTTCGCCTGGGAACGGCGCCGCCTCGTCACCGGGCAGCGTGCCCCGGTACACGAGCTGCGCGGCGTGCGGTGCGGCGCAGTCGACGACGGTGAACTCCTCGGCCCAGACCGACTCGAACGGGTCGATGCACTCGCCGCCGAAGAGGGTGTCCCACGCGTGCACGCCTGCGGGCTGCGGTGCTGTCGGCGCGGCCACGGGCGTCTCGGAGGAGCTCGCCGACGGGCCGCCGCTCGCCTGCTCCCCTCCCCCGCCGGTGAGCTGCGTGCCGAGGAAGTAGAGCCCGGCGAGCACGAGCAGCACGACGAGGCCGCCGGCGACCCAGATCAGGGTGCGCGTGGTGCGGTTGCCGCCCTTCGGGGCGGGCGAGCCGCCGGTGCCGCCGCTGCTGCCGCCTCGGCCACCCCCGCCGCCTGAACCCGGACCGCCGGCGCCGCCGCCGCCAGTGCGCTGCGGACCGATGCCGCCGCCGCCGGGACCCTGCGCCGGAGTCGCCGGGAAGCCGGATCCTGAGGTCTGGCCACTGCTCGCGGCTCCGAACGGGTCGTTCGCGGCGGCTGCCCCGAAGAGGGCGCCCATCGCGTCGTCGTCGTCGGACGCCTCGTGATTCGTCGCTGCCGACGATGCGGCGAAGCGCAGATCGTCGCCATAGGGGGCCGTGTCGGTGGAGAAGGCCGGGGTGTCCGAAGGCTCCGCGTCGTTCGGGAACGCCCAGTCCGGGCCTGCGGCCTCGAGCGCGGGCTCGTCGTCCCACGCCGGGGACGCGTCATCGGCGGCGAAGTCGTCCGCCGTGTTCGAGCCGACGGCGGCGTTCTCACCGAGGAAGGCGGTCGCCACGGATGCGGGGCTGTCCTTCGGGTCCTTCGCGTTCGGATCGGGCGTCAGGTTCCAGATGTAGCCGGCGTCGGCCACCTCCTGCTCATCCCCCGCGTCCCGGTCACGGTCCTGGTCGGCGTCGGGCTCGCCGAAGCGGGCGCCGAAGAATCGACCACGGATGCCGGACGGCTCCCGCTCGTCGGCGTCGTTCGCCGGAGCGTCGACGGTCTCGTCGTCGTCGAAGTCCAGGCCCAGTGCGTCGAGGCCCGACGGCGCGGGCGGGGTCGGCGGCGTCGTGCCGGACCCGCCCGAGGGCGGCGTCGGCTCGGCACCGCGTGTTCGAGGCGCACCGCCGCCGAGCGACGCGAGGAGGTCGTCGACCGGAGCCGGCGGCTCACGCGTCGGGTCGTCATCTCCGCCGCTCGCGGAGGCGAAGGCCGGGAACGGCGTCGTGTTGAACGCGCTCGCCTCGCGGATCGGAGCGCCGACCGCTGCGTTCTCCTGCGCCGCGGCCATGCCGCGCACCTCGAGGAACGGGAACCCGGTGCGAGCATCGGGTTCGGCGTCGGGCACGGCCCTGCTGTTCCGCTCGAACTGCGGCGCCGCGGACTGCTGCGCGACGGGATCGGGCTGCACGGGAGCCGGAGCCGCGGGCTGGATCGGAACGGCCCTCGTCTCGGTCAGGGCGGCGAACGGATCGGTCGTGTCCGCGGCGAACGCGGCGAACCGGTCGCGTTCGGGGCGCGGCGCCTGCTGCACCGGCGGCTCGGGGGCCACGTGGGCCACCGGCTGCACGGGCGCCACGGGCTGCACCGACTGCGGCTGGGCCACCGGCTGCACCGGGGGCAGGGTCTGCGACTGGAACGCCGAGGCCTGGGGCGCCGAGGCCTGCTCGGGCTCGTTGAGCGCAGCCCACAGTTCGTCGTCATAGGAGGCCGGCTGCGGCGCGACGGGCTGGCGTGCATCCCATCCGGCCGGTGCGGTCGACGGGGCGGTCGGATGCACGGGAGGCGTGACCGGCTCGGCCGGCTGCACCGGGGTGAACGACTGCCGTGCCACCGGCGGCGGCGCGAAGCCGGCGAACGGGGAGTCGGCTGGGGCGACCGGCGCGGCGGGCTCCACCGGTGCCACCGGCGCCATCGGTGCCGCGGGCGTCACAGGTGCCGCGGGCGCCGTAGCGCCGTGGCCGCGCCATTCGACGTCGGACGTCGCGGTCGGCGGTTCGGAGAGGTTTCGGAAGGCCGCCCGGATCGCGTCCTCCGAGGAGAGCGCCTCATCGGCACCCCATGTGAGTGCGAACGGCGCGGTCGGCGTGACCGGCCCGGGCGGAGTCGACGGCGCCTCGGCAGGTGCAGGCGCAGCCTGCTGGATCGGCGCGGCCGGCGCAGCCGGCGGCCACGCGGCGCTCGGGGCGGCGGCAGGCCACGCGGCACTCGGGGCGGCAGGCGGCCAGGCTGCAGCCGGAGCAGCCGGAGCAACGGGAGCGGCGGGAGCGAACGGTGCAGCCGGAGTGACGGGCGGAACCGGAGCGGCGGATGCAGCCGGTGCGACCGGCGGCACCGCGGGCGTGCCGACCGGCGGCTCGACCGCGGTCAGGTAGACCGGTGCGGCGGCCGGCGGCTCATGCGGCAGTCCGACCGCGAACGGCGGGGTCCATGACGGAGCGGGCGACGGCTGGCCGGCCGCATCAGCCGTCGGCGCGTACTGCTGCGGCGGTTCGGAGGAGCGCGGCGCGGGCGAACCGACGACGGGAAGGGCTGCCGTGACGGCGTCCGCCCCCGGAGCGGGGGCCTCGGAGAACCAGTCGAGCACCTCTTCACGTCGCGGCGCGGGAGTGCGCGGCGCGGAGGGAGCCGCGGGCGCGGCCTGCTGTACCGGCTGGGCGGGCGGTGCGACGGGCGGAGGCTGGACGTCGCGGCGCGGCGCTTCGCCGCCCGCCAACTGGGCGAGCAGCCAATCGGCCCCGTCGCCTCCCAGACCCTGCCCGTCGCCGCTCATCAGGCCAGCCCCAGGTCTTCCAACCCGATGGCGTACAGGTACTGCACGCCCTCGGCCTCGATGACCTCGCGGGCACCGGTCGCTCGGTCGACGACGACCGCGACGGCCACGACCTCGGCGCCGACCTTGCGGAGCGCCTCGATCGCCTTGACCGGTGAACCGCCCGTGGTCGAGGTGTCCTCGAGCACGATGACGCGCTTGCCGGCGAGGTCGGGGCCCTCGACCTGCTTGCCGCGGCCGTGGTCCTTCGGCTCCTTGCGCACGACGAAGGCGTCGTAGGCGAGACCCTGGGCCGCACCCTGGTGCAGGATCGCCGCGGCGATCGGGTCGGCGCCCATGGTCAGGCCGCCGACGGCGGCGATGTCGGGCACGTCCTTGATGAGATCGATCATGACCTGTCCGATCAGCGGGGCGACGCGGTGGTCGAGGCTCACCTTGCGGAGGTCGACGTAGTACGTCGCCTTCTTGCCGCTCGTGAGGGTGAAGTCCCCATGGAACACGGCGTCGGCCGCGATGAAGTCGATCAACTGGGCGCGCGCGGCGTCGATGGGCTGAGGCTCTCGGAGGGTCACCCGAATACTCTACGACCCGGTTGCCTGAGAGGAAGGGGAGGATTCCGCGACGGGCGACGACGGCGCCGAGGCATCCGCCCGTCGATCGCCCGCCGAGCGTCGCGGCCGACGGCCCCAGAACGAACGCGGAGTACCGGGGACGAGTCGTGCCCAGAAGGGCGGCTCCTCCTCCTCGACGAGGCCCGCAGGCACGTCGATGTGGAACTCGGCGATCTCCTCTGCACCCTGATGGACGACCCGGTAGAGCGCCGTGCCGATGAGCACGCCGAGGGCGATCGACATGATCGAGATGAGCGCCTCGGCGAAGTCCTCGTAGCCGCGGGTGGTGCCGATCGCCTCCGTCAGGCCGACGAGGCCGGCGGCTCCGGGCACCAGCAGCCAGAACGCAGGAAGGAAGGTGAGCTGCGACGGCGCGCCGTGCCGCAACGTCGCGACCCACAGCACGACCGGGGTCATCGCGAGGGCGCCGACGAACCCGCTCACGGAGGCGCCGATGAGCGCGCCGCCGACGACCTGGCCGCTGTAGGCGACGAGGAGCACCAGCAGCACCCAGCCGAACGTGCGCGGCGGCGCGGAGAAGTGGAGGTAGTTGCCGATCGCGAAGAGCAGCACCCCGAAGACCGACACCCACCAGGGGAAGGCCTCGCCGGAGTCGAGCGGCACGTACGAGGAGCTGGCGACCCCGACGAGCGTGCCCGCCGCGAGGATTCCGAACGCGAGCAGCGAGAGCTGCACGAGCCCGAACACGAGACGGGAGGCGCCCGCGAGCATCTGGCCCGCCGCGAGTTCGACGACCGCGGTCGTCAGCACCCCGCCGGGCAGGAAGGTCGCGAGGGGGGCGATCAGCAGCCGGATGGGATCACCCACCGCGAAGTACGGTGCGATGAGGAACACCGCCGTCGCGCACACGAACGCCGCGAAGACCGGGAAGACGATCTGCAGCGTCGGCGAGCGCACGAGCTTCGCGACGCCGATGAACGCCCCGAGCACGAAGGCGACGAGCGCACCCTGCCACGTCGGCGCGAGCAGCAGCGCGAGCCCGGTGGTCAGCACGGCGTGGCCGAACGTGCGCACGACCCAGCCGTGCGACGGCTTCATCGCGCCGATCTCGTTCAGTCGGGTGATGCCGTCGAGCGGCGTGACCTCGGCACGCTTGGCCGAGTCGATCAGCCGATAGAGCGCCGCGATCTGGTCGAAGCGGAACGAGGCGTTCACCGACGACCGGATCGCGACCCTGCCCGAATCGCCCGCACCCGTCTCGATGAGGATCACGGTCGGCAGCACCACCACGTCGGTGTCGTCGCGCCCGTAGGCGCCCGAGACCTTCACGAGCGTGTCGCGGATCTTGTCGGTCGAGTCGGCGGCCGCGTTCATGCCCTCCGCGAGCCCGAGAAGGAACCTGCGGAGCAGCGCCTGGTCGGCCGCCTCCGCCATCAGACGATGACGAAGGAGAGCGCCACGCCCACGAGGATCGCGACGACGATGTAGACGAGGTTCGGCAGCTGGAACGAGTGGTCGAAGACGAACTTGCCCATCTTCGTCGTGCCGGTCTGGTCGAACGCGACCGTGGCGACCTGGCTGCCGTTCGCGGGCAACGTGTAGATGCCCATCGCGGCAGGCCAGAGGCCGACGAGCAGCGAGGCCGGCAGGCCGATCGTGATGCCGATCGGCACGATCGCGTTCGTCGCGCTCGACTGACTCGTCGTGAGCATCGCGACGAGGAACAGCGCGAGTGCGAAGAGGAGGGCGCCGAGGAACGCCGACGACCCGGAGACGAGCGAGCCGAGACCGTCGACGATGAGCGTGTTGTTCGCGGCGACGAAGGTGTTCGCGAGCCACGCGATGCCGAAGAGGGCGATCGCGCCGACCATGCCGGCGGGGAAGGTCGACTGCTTCGGGACATCCGCAGCCTTGACCTTGCAGGTCACGAAGATGAGTGCCGCGATGACGCCCATGATGACCTCGATGATGACGGTGATGCTGACCCGCACGGGGTCGCCCGAGTCATCCGTGCCGATCACCGGGCGGAGGCCCTCGAAGAGGCCGAAGAGCACGATGACGCCGACGCCGGTGAGGAAGATCGATGCCGAGAGCACGGCGCTGCGCGGCAGCTTCTTGTCCGTGTCGACCACGACGGCCGGCTTCACGAGGTGCTCGGCGACGCGGCGCTGGAACTCGGGGTCGTCCTCGAGGTCCTTGCCGTGCTTCACCATGACGAGCGCGGCGATGCCGAGGCCGATGATCGAGGCGGGCCACATGATGAGCAGCAGCTTGCCGAGGTCGACGCCCTGCGGTGCGAGCAGCACGACCATCGAGGCGGTGGCCGCGGAGACCGGGCTGCAGAGGATGCCGACCTGCGAGGCGACGGCCGAGACCGACAGCGCCCGTTCGGGGCGGATCTTCTGCTGGTACGAGACGTCGTAGATCACGGGAAGCAGCGGGTAGAAGATGTTGCCGGTACCGGCGCCGACGGTGAACAGGAACGACATGGCCGGCGCCAGGAAGACGACCGACTTCGGTCGCTTCTTGATGACCTTCGACGCGATCGAGACCATCCAGTCGATGCCGCCGGCGGCCTGCATGACGGATGCCGCGGTGATGACGGTGATGACGATGAACACGGCGTCGACCGGCGCGTTGCCGGGCGCCTCGCCGAAGACGAAGACGAGCACCGCGACGCCGACGAGACCCCAGACGCCGAGGCCGATCCCGCTCGTGCGGGTGCCCATGTAGATCGCGAGGATGACGACGATCAGTTCGGCGACGAGGATCCAGACGTTGTCGTTCACGACGAGGGTCCCTTCACGATGGGGCCGGTACTGGCCAGCACCTTCGTCGGGAGGGGCGTCTCGACGATCTTCCCGTCGATCGCCTCGACCCTCAGCGCCAGCGGGTCCTCGACGGGGCTGACGGCGGTCACGAACTCGGAGCCCTCGAAGTGCAGCGACTGCAGGTTGCCGACCGCGTAGCCCGTCGCGAGCTCACCGCTCAGCAGGGAGGCGTGGAACAGCGGCTGGCGCTGGTCTTCGGCGTCGTAGTGCGGGCAGAAGCTGCCGTGCAGGAAGCCGAGCCCCTCGGGCAGCACCTGCAGGGTGGGTCCGTAGCTGTCGGTCGTACCGCCCTCGAACCAGCAGATGCCACCGGCGGAGCCGCCGGTGAATACCGTGTTCGAGTTCGGGTCCTCCCACATCTCGCGCATGATCTCGTCGAGGCCCTGGCGCTTCCAGACGTCGAGCATGTTGGCGGTGTTGCCGCCGCCGACGTGGATCACGTCGAAGCCCTTCACGAAGCCTGCGAGGTCGTCGACCGCGCGATGGAAGAGCGGCAGGTGATGCGGTGCGCAGCGGTCGGAGTCGTACGTCGTGTAGAAGCTCACGATGTACGCGGCGTCATCGCCGGTCGCCGTGCCGACGAAGAGCACGCGCGGGCGCTCCTTGCCGGTGAGCTTCAAGATGTAGTCGTGCGTCGGGTCGGCCCGACGCTCCATCATCGCTTTGCCTGCGCCGGTCGCAACCACATGCGCCATCGTTCCCCCAAACGTCGAGCCTTCGGGCACACGCTAGCGGGAGATCGTCAGCCGTGTCGAGAGGCGCGACGGCACGCATCGGGATCCCCCCATCCCATCCCGATACGCATGACGAAGGGCCGCCCCGCGGGGTGTCCCTCCCCCGCGCGGCGGCCCTGCAGCAGGGCCGCGCATCTGGAAGAGGATTGCCCCTCTTCCGTGCAACGGTCCTGCGATCCGGGGAACGGACCCCCGGAATTCGCGGACCTAGACGGTGCGCGCGAACGTCTCTCGCGGCTGGCGACGGTAACCGTCACGAGCGGTGACGACGACCGAGCCGATGATGGCGGCGACCGAGACGGCGCCGAGAAGCACGATGACACTGAACATGGTGATTCCTTTCGAAGTACGAGCGGGAGATCGAGCGATCGATGCCCCATTGCACGAGTTCGACACCTCAATTGAATCGCGAATGATAGTGCAGCACAAGCTTACGATTCTACAATGACGATGTAGGCTGGCTACATGGATGTGCGGCGATTGGACCTGCTGCGAGAGCTCGCCGAACGCGGCAGCGTGACGGCCGTCGCCGAGGCCACCGGGCGCACGCCGTCGGCGGTGTCGCAGCAGCTCAAGGTGCTCGAGCGCGAGGCCGGAATGCCCCTCACCGAGCGCAGCGGCCGCGGCGTCGTGCTCACGAGCGCCGGGCACGCCCTCGCCCGCAGCGCGGCCGATGTCGCGATCGCCCTCGAGCGCGCGACCGCCCTGTGGGACGAGTTCCGCAACCACCCGAGCGGTGAGGTCTCGCTCCTCACCTTCCCAACGGTCGGCGCGACGCTCCTGCCCGCGGTGCTCACCGACCTCGCGCAGGTCGCCGGGCTCGTGGTGCATGCCACCGACCTCGACCCCGAGCTCGCCGAGTTCGCCGACCTCACCTCCGACTTCGACATCGTGCTCGCGCACACCATGCCCGGGGTGCTGCCGTGGGGCGGCCGCGGCCTGAAGGCCGTGCCGCTGCTCACCGAGCCGCTCGACATCGGCCTGCCCGCCGACCACCGCCTGGCCGGGCGAGCGCACCTGACGCCCGCCGATCTCGTCGACGAGACCTGGCTCGGCGTGCCGCCCGGCTTCCCGTTCGAACGCATCCTGCACGCGATCGAGCAGCAGGCGGGCCAGCGGGCGAACGTCAGCCAGCGGTTCAGCGACATGCGCATCATCGAGGCCTTCATCGAGGCGGGCCTCGGCATCGCGTTCGTGCCACGGTTCACGAGCGGCGCCGTGCCCGATTCGATCGTGCTGAAGCCGCTGCGCGGCGTGGCATCCGCCCGGCAGATCGTGGCGCTGGTGCGGCCGGATGTCGCGGAGCGCCTCGCCGTGCGCACGGTGCTCGACGTGCTCGTCGCGCGCGCCTCGCGGCTCGAGCAGGCGCACGCGGCGGCGACCGGTTGAGCCGAGCGGACGCCGTCCGCGCCACCTGCTCGGGACGGCTCGTGTCGCACCGGACCCCGGTTGTCGATGGTCCCGTGCGACACGAAGGGTCCCGAGCTGCGAAGTAGACTCCACGTTCATGAGCGATGACGCGATCCTGTTCGAAGTCGAGGGTGGGCTCGCCCGCCTCACCCTCAACCGGCCGAGCCGGCTGAACGCCGTCGACCCCGAGGCGATCCGTCGCTGGCAGGGCCTCGCCCACGAGATCGCCGAGCGCGACGACATCGGCGCCGTGCTCTTCGACGCCAACGGCCGGGCGTTCTGCGCGGGCGGCGACGTGCGGGCGATGTCCGAGCTGGCAGCCGCAGCAGAGTCGAGCGGCGAGGAGTCCGCCGCTGCGACGATCACGGCGCTCGCCGACGCGATCCACGACGGCCACCGCACGCTCCGCGAGAGCTCCAAGCCGATCGTCGCCGCCGTGCAGGGCCCGGTCGCAGGCGGCGGGCTCGGCTTCATGCTCGTCGCCGACCTCATCGTCGCCTCCGAGCACGCGACGTTCGCGAGCCGGTACGCGGATGTCGCGCTCACGCCCGACTGCGGCGTCAGCACACTGCTGCCCGAGGCCGTCGGAACCCGGCGCGCCCTCGAGCTCACGCTGACCTCGCGCACCCTCACCGCCGCCGAGGCGCTCGACTGGGGACTCGTCGCCGAGGTCGTGCGCGCCGAGGCGCTCGAGGCGCGAGCCCGCGAGATCGCGCAGTCGTGGATCGATGGAGCGACCGCGGCCTTCGGGCAGGCCAAGCGCCTCGTACGTTCAGGCCTCACCCGTGACTTCCAGGTCGCCCTCGACGACGAGGCGCGCACCATCGGCGCGGCCTTCGCGACGCCCGAGGCCGCCATGCGCATCGCGGCGTTCGGGCGGCCCGTCCGCTCGAGCTAGCTGCCGCTCGCCCGCCCTCGCAGCGCCTCGACGAGTTGCTCGACCGTCGGCACACCGGCGAGGCCGGAGGGCGTCGGGTAGACCCGGCAGGCGAGGGACTCGGTCGCACCGTCGGATGGGAAGAGGTCCCGGCCGTCGGCGGCGATCGTCGGCGAGCCCGCGAAGGGAGTCTCGCGAGCCGCTTCCGGGGTGGTCAACAGCACGAACTCCACGGCGATGTCGGCGAGCCCGATCGCGTCGAGCGCCGCCCGTGCCGCATCGCCCGCCTTCGCGGTGTTCGGGCAGTCGTCGATGTGGAGGATCTCTACGCGCACGACTCCATTCTCCTCGCCCGCCAGGTCGGCCGGCCCCTCGGCGCACGTCTAGTCGTGCTGCGGGAACCCCAGGTTCAGTCCTCCGTGACTCGGGTCGAGCCAGCGCGACGTCACCGCCTTCTCCTGCGTGAAGAAGTCGAAGCCGCGCGCACCGTAGGCCTTGGCATCGCCGAAGAGGGAGTCCTTCCAGCCGCCGAACGAGTGGTACGCGACCGGCACGGGGATCGGCACGTTGATGCCGATCATGCCGACCGTCACCTCGCGCTGGAACCGCCGGGCGGCGCCGCCGTCGTTCGTGAAGATCGCCGTGCCGTTGCCGTAGGGCGAGGCGTTGATCACCTCGAGCCCCTCCTGGTAGCCGTCGACGCGCACGATCCCGAGCACCGGCCCGAAGATCTCGTCGCGATAGACGGATGACTCGAGCGAGACCTTGTCGACGAGGGTCGGGCCGAGCCAGAACCCCGCGTCGTCGCCGTCGATCGGCGTCTCGCGACCGTCGACCACGACCGTCGCCCCGTCGGCCGTCGCGACGTCGAGGTAGCCGACGACCTTGTCGCGATGCTCGCGGGTGATGAGCGGCCCCATGTCGCAGCCGCGGGTGCCGTCGCCGGTGGTGAGCCGCGACATCCGCTCGCTGATCTTCTCGACCAGCTCGTCGGCGACCGAGTCGACCGCGAGCACGACCGAGACCGCCATGCAGCGCTCACCCGCCGAGCCGAAGCCGGCGTTGACCGCGGCGTCGGCCGCGAGGTCGAGGTCGGCGTCGGGCAGCACGAGCATGTGGTTCTTCGCTCCGCCGAGGGCCTGCACGCGCTTGCCGTTCGCGGTCGCGGTGGCATAGATGTACTTCGCGATCGGGGTCGAGCCGACGAACGAGATCGAACGCACGACGGGGTGCTCGAGCAGCGCGTCGACGGCCACCTTGTCGCCGTGCACGACGTTCAGCACGCCGTCGGGCAGCCCGGCCTCCTGCATGAGGCGAGCGAGCCAGATCGCCGCCGACGGGTCCTTCTCTGAGGGCTTCAGCACGACCGTGTTCCCGGTCGCGATCGCGAGCGGGAAGAACCACAGCGGCACCATCGCCGGGAAGTTGAACGGGCTGATGATGCCGACGACGCCCACGGGCTGCTTCGTCGAGTACACGTCGATGCCGGTCGACACGTTCTCGGAGTACTCGCCCTTCGTGTACCCCGGCATCGCGCACGCGAGCTCCACGACCTCGAGGCCGCGGGCGATCTCGCCGGCCGCGTCGGAGAGCACCTTGCCGTGCTCGCTCGTGAGGATCGCGGCGAGCTCGCCGCTGCGGGCGTTGAGCAGCTCGCGGAAGGCGAACATCACCTGCTGGCGCTTGGCGATCGAGGTGTCGCGCCACGCGGGGAACGCGCGGGCCGCCGCCGCCACGGCCGCGTCGACGTCGTCGGTCGACGCGAAGCGCACGCGCTTCTGCTCGACGCCGCGAGCGGGGTTGTAGACGGGTCCGCTGCGGGCGGAGTCGCCGGCGACGGATGCCCCGTCGATCCAGTGCTCGATCGTGACGAGCTCGGCGCCCAGCGGTTGGGTCTCGGCGAGCGATGCGGCCGTTCGGCCCGCCCGGTCGTTCTGGTCTGCCTGTGTCTGGTCTGTCTGGCTCATGGGTCAGCCCTCTCCTTCGAGTGCGGTGCGGAAGACGTCGTCGTAGATCGCCATCGCGTCGGCGACCTCGTCGGCCGTGACGACGCACGGCGGCACGACGTGGATGCGGTTGTCCTGCACGAACGGCAGGAGCCCGCGCTCGACGAGCGCGGACTTGAGACGGCCCATCGCCGCCGCGGGGAGCGGCTCGCGGGTCGCGGGGTCGGCGACCAGCTCGATCGCCCAGAACACGCCCTCGCCGCGCACCTCGCCGATCATGGCGTGCCGTTCCGCGAGTTCGACGAGTGCCGGGCCGATGACCGTCGCGCCGATCTCGCGGGCGTGGTCGACGATGCCCTCCGACATCATCGCGTCGAGCGCGGCGACGATCGAGGCCATCGCGAGCGGATGCCCCGAGTAGGTGAGTCCGCCGGGGAACACCCGGTCGTCGAACGTCGCTGCGATCGGGTCGGAGATGATCACGCCGCCGACCGGCACGTACCCCGAGTTCACGCCCTTCGCGAAGGTGATGAGGTCGGGTCGCACGTCGTGGCCGTCGAAGGCGAACCAGCGGCCGGTGCGGCCGAACCCGGCCATCACCTCGTCGAGGATCAGGAGGATGCCGTGCCGGTCGCAGAGCTCGCGCACGCCGGCGAGGTATCCGGGCGGCGGCACGAGGATGCCGGCGGTGCCGGGGATCGTCTCGAGCAGGACCGCCGCGATCGACGAGGGCCCTTCGGCCTCGATGACTCGGCGGAGATGCTGCAGGGCCCGTTCGGACTCCTGCTCGGGCGTCGTCGCCCAGAATTCGGAGCGGTAGAGATAGGGCCCGAAGAAGTGCACGTGGCCCCGGGCGAACTCGTTGGGGATGCGGCGCCAGTCGCCCGTCGAGACGATGGCCGCACCGGTGTTGCCGTGGTACGAGCGGTACGTCGAGAGCACCTTGTCACGGCCGGTGTGCAGGCGCGCCATGCGGATCGCGTTCTCGTTGGCATCGGCGCCGCCGTTGGTGAAGAACACCTTGCGGAATCCGGATGGCGCGCGCTCGACGATGCGCTTGGCGGCCTCGCCGCGGGCGAGGTTCACGGTCGACGGGGCGACCGTGGTGAGGAGCTCGGCCTGCTCGCGGATCGCCTGCACCACCGAGGGATGCTGGTGTCCGATGTTGACGTTCACGAGCTGGCTCGAGAAGTCCAGGTACTCACGGCCCGCGTGATCCCAGACCCGGCTGCCGCGACCGCTCGCGATCACGAGGCCCGACGGATTCGCCTGCGTCGACCAGGAGTGGAAGACATGCTCGCGGTCGAGCGCGCGAGCGAGCTCGTCGAGGCCGTCGGTGAGGCTGCCTCCGGTGTTCGTGTCGGTCATGGCTTCGGTGCCTGGAGGTGCGGGACATCGAGGCCCACGAGCCCCCGGCCTTCGGCGCGGCCCTGCGCCGCTGGCTGGTCTACAG
>NZ_JBHURI010000022.1:0-52533 GCF_042673425.1 Agromyces sp. NPDC056965
GAGGAAGTCGACCCGGGATCCTGGCCAGCATCCCGGACGCCCGCAGCGGTTTGTTGACCCGGGTCGGCCTTGCTCAGGCGTCGAAGCGGAGGTCGACCATGTCGCGGTGGATATCGATCGACGCCACGAGGCGCGAGTCGATGTCTTCGGGCGCGAGCCCGAACTCGAACTCCGCGAAGGTCTCGCCGTCGCCATCGGCGTCGGGCCGGAGGTCGACGCGCACGAGGCTCAGCGAGCGGAGTGCGTCGATGTCGCGATCGCCCGAGTCGCGGGTGATCGCGTCGCCCGCGACATCCGCGTCGTCGCCGCCCAGCACGGAGCGGAGGAACAGCGAGACGGGGCTCGAACCCGAGTCGAGCTGGCCGACGAAGACGCCGCGCAGTTCGTCGTCGATGAGCTCGAGCTCGCCGACCATCGTCGCCGCCGCGTCGAGTGACGCGCTCGAGACGTCGTCGGAGTCGGCGTCGAGCACGACCTCGACGTCTTGATCGCCGTACTCCTTGCGCTCGGCCCAGTAGTCGCCGATGAGGCCGAAGTAGTCGTGTTCGATGGCCATGTCGTTCTCCTTCTCAGCCGACGAGCTTCTGTGCGAAGACGTGCGGCGTGAATCCCGTGAGGTCGCCGATGCCCTCGCCCTGTCCGATGAGCTTGATGGGCAGGCCGGTCTTCTCCTGCACCGCGAGCACGAAGCCGCCCTTGGCGCTGCCGTCGAGCTTCGTGAGCACGAGGCCGGTGACCCCGCCGTGCTCGATGAACGCCTCGGCCTGTGCGAGGCCGTTCTGGCCCGTCGTCGCGTCGAGTACGAGCAGCACCTCGCTGATCGGAGCCTGCTTCTCGACGACGCGCTTGATCTTGCCGAGCTCGTCCATGAGCCCGCCCTTCGTGTGCAGGCGGCCCGCCGTGTCGATGATGACGATCTCGGTGCCGTCGCGCTTGGCCTGCTCGACGGTCTGGAAGGCGACGGACGCCGGGTCCTGACCCTCGCGCTCGGGGCGCACGATGCCGACGCCGGCGCGCTCGGCCCACGTCGCGAGCTGGTCGACCGCCGCCGCGCGGAAGGTGTCGGCCGCGCCGACGACGACGGAGCGGTCGAAGGTGCGGAGGAACCGGGCGAACTTGCCGATGGTGGTCGTCTTGCCGACGCCGTTGACGCCGACGACGAGCACGACCGCCGGCCGCTCGGTGAGCTTCAGCGTGGGGTCGTACTTCGAGAGCCGCTCCTCGACGATCTCGCGGAGCATCCGCTGCACGTCCTTCGGATCGGTGGTCTTGAACCGCTCGACCTGTGCGCGGATCTGCGCGACGATCTCCTCGGTGACCGATGGGCCGAAATCGGCCCGGATGAGGGCCGACTCGAGGTCGTCCCACGTGTCCTCGTCGATCGTCTTCGCGCCGAAGACCCCGCGGAGTGCCGCGCCGAGCGACCAGGATGCACGTTCTGCCATGTCTCCAGCCTAGAGCGCGAGCCGGCTACACCGATCCAGTCGGGCCCCGCAAGGGGTTGCCGGCCATGCTCGGGAACGGGAGCCTCGGAGGAACGGAAGGAGTGCGGATGACGATCGTGGGATTCCACGCCTCGCACGAACAACTCCCGCCGAGCCGCCTGCTCGAGGCGGTCCGGCACGCCGAGCAGGCGGGCTTCGACGCCGCGATGTGCAGCGACCACTTCGAACCCTGGAGCGTGCGCCAAGGACACTCCGGATACGCGTGGAGCTGGCTCGCCGCCGCGCTCGAGGCCACCCGGTTCTCGCTCGGCGTCGTCACGGCACCGGGTCAGCGCTACCACCCGGCGGTCGCCGCGCAGAGGATCGCGACCCTCGCCGAGATGTACCCCGGGCGCTTCTGGGCGGCGATCGGCAGCGGCGAAGCGATCAACGAGCACATCACGGGCGATCCCTGGCCCGACAAGGACGAACGCGACGCGCGGCTCATCGAGACCGTCGACGTCATGCGTCGCCTGCTCGCCGGCGAACAGGTCTCCGCTGCCGGACGCATCCGGGTCGACCGCGCCCGCATCTGGAGCCTGCCCGAGTCGCCTGCTCCACTCTTCGCAGCGGCGGTGAGCACCGAGACGGCGCGGGAGGCCGCGGCCTGGGCCGACGGCGTCATCACGGTCGACCAATCGCCCGACGCGCTCCGGGCCTTCATCGACGCCTATCGGGATGCCGGCGGGCGCGGGCCCGTCTCGGTCCAGGTCCACCTGAGCTGGGCGCCGACCGACGACGAGGCGCGATCGATCGCGCACGACCAATGGCGCCAGAGCCTGGTTCCGGCGCACCTGGCCTGGGAGCTCGAGACGCCGGAGGACTTCGACGATCGCACCTCGGGGGTCTCGGCAGAGCAGGTCGCCGAGACACTGCCGGTCTTCGCCGATCCCGGCCGGCACCTCGAGCACCTGACGGCCATCGCCGAGCTCGGGGTCGATCGCATCTTCCTGCACCACGTCGGCACCGAGCAGGCCGCATTCATCGACGCGTTCGGCGAGCACGTGCTGCCGGCGCTCAAGGAGGTCGACCGATGAGGATCACCGACCGGAGCGACCTGTGGTGGAAGACCGCGGTCGTCTACTGCCTCGACGTCGAGACCTACATGGACTGGAACGACGACGGCTTCGGCGACTTCGAGGGTCTCGCGCACCGGCTCGACCACCTGGCCGAGCTCGGGGTCACGTGCATCTGGCTCATGCCCTTCCAGCCGAGCCCCGACCGCGACGACGGGTACGACATCACCGACTTCACGGGCGTCGATCCCCGACTCGGCTCGCTCGGCGACGTCGGCGAGTTCACCCGCACGGCTCGCGACCGGGGAATGCGCGTCATCATCGACTTCGTCATGAACCACACCTCCGACCGGCATCCGTGGTTCACGGCGGCACGACGCAGCCGCAATTCGCCCTACCGCGACTACTACGTGTGGCGTGACGAACCTCCGGCGAAACAGGCCGCGACGGTGTTCCCGGGTGAGGAGGACAGCGTCTGGGAGCTCGACGAGCGCAGCGGCCAGTACTACCTGCACAGCTTCTACCGGCATCAGCCCGACCTGAACATCGCCAACAGCGCGGTTCGCGACGAGATCGCGAAGACCCTCGGATACTGGCTCGAACTCGGGATCTCGGGGTTCCGCGTCGATGCGGTGCCGTTCCTGATCGAACCGCCCGAGGGGGTCGACATCGGCGATCCCCACGAATTCCTCCGCGACATCCGCCGCTTCCTGCAGCGCCGCTCGAGCGAGGCCGTCCTCCTCGGCGAGGTGAACCTGCCGTACGACCAGCAGCTCGAGTTCTTCGGCCGGCCCGGCGACCCGCCGGAACTGACGATGCAGTTCGACTTCCTCGGCATGCAGGCCCTCTTCCTGTCGCTCGCCCGTGAGGACGCACGCCCGCTCGCGAAGTCGCTCGCCGAGCGGCCCGTGCTCGAGCCCGAGGCGCAGTGGGCGAATTTCGTCCGCAACCACGACGAGCTCACCCTCGACAAGCTGAGCGATGCCGAGCGCCAGGAGGTGTTCGACGCGTTCGCTCCCGAGGAGTGGATGCGCGTCTACGACCGCGGGATCGCCCGCCGACTGCCGCCGATGCTCGACGGCGACCCCCGCCGCATCCGCATGGTCTACAGCCTGCTCTTCTCACTGCCGGGCACCCCCGTGCTGTTCTACGGCGAGGAGATCGGCATGGGCGAGAACCGCGACGAGGGCGGACGGATGACCGTGCGCACGCCGATGCAGTGGACCGCGGGAAGGAACGGCGGCTTCTCGCGCGCCGCGCCGCGCCGACTCGCAGCGTCGGCGCCCGACGACGGGTACGCGCCCGAGCACGTCAACGTCGAGTCGCAGATGCACGACCCCGATTCGCTGCTCAGCATCATCCGCAGCTTCGCGGTGCGCTACCGCAGCTCCCCCGAGATCGGCTGGGGCCGCCACGAGGTGCTGCCGAGCGGGCAGGACGCGGTGCTCGCGCATCGCATCACCGCGGACGTCGGGCACTTCGTCGCCGTGCACAACTTCGCGCCGACCCCGACGGTGGTGGCACTCGAACTCGGCCCGGTGCCGGCCGATTCCGTGCTCTCCGACCTGTTCGCGGTCGACACCTTCGAGCTCGACGAGCGCGGGCGAATCGACGTGCACCTCGACGCCTACGGGTATCGGTGGTTCCGGATCGTCGACCCCGACGACCGCCGGCTCACCTGAGCGACGTGACCCCGTCGCGGAGCGCATGCCCCGGCATCCGTCAGCTCGCCTTCGCCTCGCGCTCCTCGCGCACGCGCTGTCCGACGACGGCGGACACGCCGTCCTGCCGCATCGAGACGCCGTAGAGCGCGTCGGCGATCTCCATCGTGCGCTTCTGGTGCGTGATCACGATGAGCTGGGAGTCGTCGCGCAGGGACTCCATCGTCGTGAGCAGTCGTCCGAGGTTCGCGTCGTCGAGCGCCGCCTCGACCTCGTCCATGATGTAGAACGGGCTGGGGCGGGCCTTGAAGATCGCGATGAGCAGCGCCACCGCGGCGAGCGAGCGCTCACCGCCCGAGAGCAGCGAGAGGCGCTCGATCTTCTTGCCCGCGGGCTTCACGCTCACCTCGATGCCGGTCGTGAGCATGTTCTCGGGGTCGGTGAGCGTGATGCTGCCGACGCCGCCCGGGAAGAGCACCGGGAAGACCTCGGCGAACGCCGCCTGGGTGTCGTCGAAGGCACTGCGGAAGATCGACTCCATCTTGCCGTCGATCTCCTCGATGATCGTCAGCAGGTCCTTGCGGGTGTTGGCGAGATCGGTGAGCTGCTCGGTGAGGAAGAGGTGGCGCTGCTCGAGCGCCGCGAACTCCTCGAGGGCGAGCGGGTTGACGCGGCCGAGCTGGGTGAACTTGCGCTCGGCCTGCGCGAGCCGGCGCTGCTGCTCCTCGCGACGGAACGGGCGGGGCTCGCCATCCTCCTCCTCGGCGGGGATGAGCTGCTCGGGACCGTACTCGTCGACCAGCACGTCCTCGGTGAGCCCGAGCTCCGACTCGGCGCGCTCGACGAGGCCCGCGACGTGGAGCTTCTTCTCGTAGATGCGCAGCTCGAGGCCGTGCACGTCTTCGGTCACCGACTGCAGCCGCTCCCGTACGGCGGCCTCTTCTCGGCGCACCGCCTGCAGCTCCTCGTTGCGGCTCGCGCGTTCGGCCTCGGCACGGCCGAGCGCCACACGCGCTTCGGCGACGGATGCATCGACGGAGGCGAGCGCCTCGGGCAGTACGTCGGCCACTCGCGTGGCCGCCTCGAGCTGTGCCCGACGGATCACGGCACGGCGCGCGGCATCCGCTGCCGCCTGCCGTTCCGCCTCGAACTGGGCCTCCATGGCGCGGATGCGGGCCTCCTCGGCGCGCACGCGCTCCTTCGCCGTCTCGAGTCGCAGCTTCGCCTCGACCTCGGCCTCGCGGGCCGTTTCGAGCGCAGCGAGCGCGCCGTCGCGGGCGGCCGTCTCGAGCACCGGTCGCGGTTCGGCACGCGCGGCCTCGAGTGCGGCCTTGGCGGCGCTCGCGAGCTGCTCGGCCTCGGCGACGCGCTCCTCGGCGAGCGCCGCGGCCTGCCGCAGGCGCTCGGAGTCGGCATCGGCGGCCTCGGCCTGCACGCGTGCACGGTTCAGCCGCTCGGTGCGCTGGGCGAGCTGCGCGTCGAATTCGCGGAGCGCCGCGAGGGCTCGCTTCGACTGCTCCTTCGACTGCTCGACGATCTGGCGCTGCTCGGTGAGCTCGAAGCGGGCGCGCTCGATCTCGGCGCGCACCTCCTCGAGGCGGGCGGCGGCGCGATCGCGTTCGGCGATGAGTTCGATGCGGCTCTGCTTGCGGCCGGAGCCGCCGCGCAGCACGTAGCGGCCGACGACCGTGCCGTCCTTCGTGATGACGGTGGCCGGGCTCGCGCGCTTCGCGAGCGCCGCCTCCGCCTCACGGGCGGCGGCGAGATCGTCCGCGATGAGCACTTCCGCGAGCAGGCCGAGCACGCCTGCGGGCGCGGTCACGACGTCGGATGCCGCGATGAGCCCCGCGACCGGCGCAGCCGCCGCGGACTCGGTGCCGGCGTCGGCGAGCGCCAGGGCGACGCGACCGAGTTCGCCGCGCTCGGCGTGCTCGAGGGCGCGGTAGGCCGCAGCCCGATCGTCGACGAGCACCGCGTCGCTCAGCGAGCCGAGTGCCGCGGCGATGGCGGGTTCGTAGCCCGGCTCGACCTGCAGCGCCTCGGCGAGGAGGCCCCGCACCCCGCTGACGCTGGCCGTGACGAGCGCCGCCGAGCCGTCCTTCTGGTCGAGGGCGAGCGAGAGCGCCTGGGTGCGGGCGCCGAGGGCACCGTGTTCGCGCTCGCGACCGTGCAGCGCCTCGCGGATGCGCTCGATCTCGGCCTCGGCCTCGAACACGGCCGCCTGCGCGAGCTCGTACGCCTCGTCGAGGTCGGTCTCCGCGGTCTCGCCGTTGTCGGCCTCGGCCTCGGCCGCGACGAGCGCGGTGGCCGCCGACGCGCGACGCTCGGCAGAGGCCGCGAGGGCGTTCTCGTGGCGCAGCACCTCGCCGCGCACCGCGGCGAGCTTCGACGCCGCCGTGTCGGCCTGGCCGGTGAGCTTGGAGAGTTCGAGGTCGTACGCCGAGACGAGCGCGCTCTGCCGGGCGATGCCCTCGTCGACGGTGTCGAGTTCGGCGCGGCGGCGCATGGTCGCCTCGTGCGCATCGTCGAGAGCGGATGCCGCGCTGCCGACGCCGTCGCGGATGCCGGTGAGTTCGGCCACGGCCTCGTCGATCATCGCGCGGGTCACGCTCGGCGAGACATCCGTCTGCTCTGCCGCGCTGCCGAGCAGTGCGATGCGCTGCCGGGCGAGCGAATCGAGCGATCGGAGGCTCCCCTGCGCCTGCTCGAGCGCGAAGGTCGTCGATCGCGCCCGGTCGACGGCATCGCCGATCTGCGCCTGCTCGAGGCGGGTGACCTTGGCCTGGTGCTGCTCCAACTGATCTTGCAGCACGAGGCGCTCGGCGTGACGCTCGTGCTCGCTCTTGCCGTGTTCATCGAGGGCCCGGCGGAGGCCGACGACCTCGTCGGCGAGCAGTCGCGCCTTGGCATCGCGCACGACCGCGGCGATCGTCGCCGCTTCTCGGGCGACCTCGGCCTGGCGGCCGAGCGGCTTCAGCTGCCGCCGGATCTCGCCCGCGAGGTCGGAGAGGCGGGTCAGGTTCGCCTGCATGGCGTCGAGCTTGCGGAGCGTCTTCTCCTTGCGGCGACGGTGCTTCAGGATGCCGGCGGCCTCCTCGATGAAGCCGCGGCGGTCTTCGGGCGTCGCCCGCAGCACCTGGTCGAGCTGCCCCTGGCCGACGATGACGTGCATCTCGCGACCGAGGCCCGAATCGCTCAGCAGCTCCTGCACGTCGAGCAGGCGGCAGTTGTCGCCGTTGATCGCGTACTCGCTCGTGCCGTTGCGGAACAGCGTGCGCGAGATCGTCACCTCGGTGTACTCGATCGGCAGCGCGCCGTCGCTGTTGTCGATCGTGAGGCTCACCTCGGCGCGCCCGAGCGGACCGCGGGTCGAGGTGCCCGCGAAGATGACGTCCTCCATCTTGCCGCCGCGAAGGGTCTTCGCGCCCTGCTCGCCCATCACCCAGGCGAGGGCGTCGACGACGTTGGACTTGCCGGAGCCGTTCGGTCCGACGATGCAGGTGACGCCCGGTTCGAACGCGAACGTCGTCGGCTGTGCGAAGGACTTGAAGCCCTTGAGCGTCAGGCTCTTCAGGTACACGTCCCACCCTCTCCTGGTCGCGAGAACGCTGGGGTCTACGGTATCCGAGGATCGAGCCCCCGCCGCGCACGCGCGCCGCCCTCCGTTCGATCCGATCTTGTCGTCGTGCGGCGCTGCCGATATCCTGATCGGCTGCCCGCGCTGACGCGGGCCGGAGAGTGCAGTCAACCAGATGAGCGTCGACATCCGCCCGATCCCGGTGCCCGCCTCACTCGGCACCCCCGCTGCCGCCGACTTCGAGGCATTCGCGGCGTTCGCCGAGGCCCTGGTGGTCGAAGTGCACGGCACCGACGAGCTCAGCTTCGGCGCCGACGAGCTGCTCGTGTTCTACCGCGACGAGCGATACGTCCGGCGACGCGCGTTCGGCGCGTGGGACGACGACCGGCTGATCGGCGTCGCGAACGTGGCCTGGGAGCTCGACCCCGACGCGACCACCGCCTTCTCGACCATCTTCGGCGTCGCGCCCGAGTCGCGGCGCCGGGGCATCGGCAGCCGTCTGCTCGCCGAGCTCGAGCGCACCGCACGCGACGCAGGCAGGCCGGCCCTCGTGCTTCGTGCCGACCACCGCATCGACGACGGCGATTCCGGGGCCGAACGGCTCAGCGCTCCGCAGGGCGATGCGAGCATCCCCGCCGATGAACCGGCCGCCCGCTTCGCGCTCGCCCACGGGTACGCGCTCGGCCAACTCGACCGGATGAGCGCGATGGCAGTGACGGGCAGAGCGGGCGAGTTCCGCGAACGCCTCGCACGCCAGGCATCGGCTTCGCCGGGCTACCGGCTCGTGACGTGGCACGATCGCACGCCCGACGACCTCGTGGACGCCATGGCGCATGCACGCGAGCGGATGTCGGTGGACGCGCCGGGCGCCGGGATCTACGAGCAGGAGGCCTGGGACGCCGACCGGATCCGATCGGAGGAGCAGGACGCGCTCGATGCCGGCCGCACCACGATCATCACGGCCGCGATCGCCGCCGACGACGCAGTGGCCGGGTACACGCAGTTCGCGCTCGCGCCGCGCAAGCGGGTCGCCTTCCAGGACGACACGCTCGTGCTCGCCGACCACCGCGGTCACGGCCTCGGCCTGCGCATGAAGCTCGCGAACCTGATCGAGCTCGGTCGCACCGCCCCCGATCGCGAACGCGTCATCACCTGGAATGCCGACGAGAACGCACACATGCTCGCGATCAACGTCGCCCTCGGCTTCGAAGCCGTCGCGATGGATTCGTCGTGGCAGAAGGGCCGACAGGAGGAGGGATGACGGCCGTGGAGATCCGTCGCGTTCGCGTGCCGCACCTGCTCGGCACGCCCGAGGCTGCGGATTTCGAGGCCTGCGCGGCGCTCGGCTCCGAGCTCGAGCGAGCGAACTGGGGCCACGACCACTTCGCGGAGAGCGCGGCGGAGATGCTCGGGCGGCACCGCAACGACGCTCACCGCGGGCACGCGCTCTTCGGCGCATGGGACGGCGACATGATGGTCGGGAGAGCGGGGCTCGGTTGGGAGCGGGATCCGGAGGCCGCCACGGTGGAGTTCACCCTCGGCGTGCTCCCGCGGCATCGCAGGCGGGGCATCGGGTCGGCGCTGCTCGCGGCGACGGAGGACGCGGCTCGCGACCTCCGCCGCGGAACCGTCGTCGGGTACTCGGACCACCCCGATGCCGAGGGCGACGACGTGCCGGTGCTGCACGCACCCGACGGCGATGCGGGGCTCGCGGCATCCGTCGCCGCCGCCGGCTTCGCCTCGGTGCACGGCTACGAACTCGCTCAGCTCGAACGCGTGAGCATCCTCGACCTGGCCGACCGGGTCGGCCGGTTCCGCCGAGAGCTCACGGCACGGATGGCGCGTGCGAACGCCGGCGGCTATCGCATCGAATGCTGGACCGATCGCACTCCGGGCCACCTCGTCGACGCATATGCGGCGGCACGCGAGCGCATGGCCCTCGACGTTCCGGCGGGCGGCGTCACGATCGACGAGGAGCGCTGGGATGCCGCTCGAGTACGCGAGCACGAATCCGAGTCGCTCGAGGGCGACGCGAGCCTGCTCGTGGCCGCTGCCGTCACCGGCACCGGCACGATCGCCGGATACACGGAACTCGAACTCCCCATCGGACGCGAGATCGCGTACCAGTCCGACACGCTCGTCGTCGGCGCCCACCGCGGCAAGGCGCTCGGCATGCTGGTGAAGCTCGCGAATCTGGTGCGGCTCGCCGAGACCGAGCCCGCGCGCACCGTCGTCTACACCTGGAACGCCGACGAGAACGAGCACATGCTCGCGATCAACATCGCGCTGGGATTCCGCCGCTGCGGCCTCGAGGCCGTCTGGCAGCGCGTGCTCCCGGGGCCGGGCCGTCAGACCGGCTGAACCCGAACGGCACCGTACCGCGCCACGATCGTCTGCACGGCCTCGTCGACCACGTTGCGCGTCTCGTGCTCGCTGAGCGACCAACCGCCATGGATGAGGCGCGGCCAGAAGACGACTGTGGAGATCATGCCGAGGAACTGCGCTGCCGCTGCATCGGGATCGTCGATGCGCGCCGATCCGGCCGCGTCCTCGGCTCGCAGGTAGCGCCCCAGCGCCGCGAACACGGGCAGCGTGCCGAAGTCGAAGGTGCGTTCCCGCAACTCGGGGAATCGTTGCGACTCGCCGATCAGGGTGCGGATCAACTGCTCCATGCGGGGGCGGTTCAGCAGCTCCACGTATGCGGAGCCCAGGGCGGTCAGACCCGCGCCGAGATCGCCGGTCGGCGGGTCGACGACGGCTCCGGCCGGTGCACCGCCGGCCTCGAGGACCATCGCCTCGAAGAGCTCGGCCTTCGTCGGGAACTGCTTGAACAGCGTCGCCTTGGAGACCCCCGCCTGCTCGGCCACGCGCGTGAGCGAGGTGCGGTCGTAGCCGTGCTCGAGGAACAGGGCGGTGGCCGCGTCGACGATGGCCGCGCGGTTCGTGGCGGCGATGCGGCGGTGATACGCGGAGAGTTCGCGGGGCATGCATCCAGTATGCCAGAGAGGTGAGTCGCTTGACTCACGACTCGACTGTTGCTACTTTTGCAAGTGGTAAGCCAAGCGACTCACCTCAAGCAAGGGAGCTGAAATGGGCAAGCTCATCTATTCGATGATCACCTCGCTCGACGGGTACGCCAAGGCGGCCGAGGGCGACCTCGGCAACGGAGCCGAAGACGAAGAGGTGCACACGTTCATCGGCGACGCCTTTCGCAACGTCGGCACCTTCCTCTACGGCAGGCGCATGTACGAGACGATGGTCTTCTGGGAGACCGTCGACGCCCAGGCCGACGTGCCGCCGTACATCCTGCAGTACGCCGACGAGTGGAAGGCGGCGGAGAAGATCGTGTACTCCACGACGCTCGAGGCGGTGTCGAGCGCGAAGACCAGGATCGAGCGCACATTCGACCCCGATGCGGTCCGCAAGTTGAAGGCGGAGTCCGACCACGACCTCAGCGTCGACGGGCCGAACCTCGCAGCCCAGGCGATCGCGGCCGGACTCGTGGACGAGTACCACCTCTTCATCACCTCGAGCGTGGTCGGTGGCGGCACCCGGTTCTTCCCCGACGGCGTGCGTCTGGATCTCGAGCTGTTCGCGCAGCGAGCCTTCGACAACGGACTGATCTATGCGGGCTACCGCACCCGGTGACGTTCGGGTTGCGCGGCGGCCCTCACCGCATCACCGCAACCGCTGGCACTTCGGGCAGAAGTGCGAGCCGCGGTTCATGAACTGCTCGCGAACCATCGGCGTGCCGCAGCGCGGGCACGGCTTGCCGGCGCGCCCGTAGGCGTTCAGCGAGTGCTCGAAGTACCCGGATGCCCCGTTGACGTTGACGTACTGGGCGTCGAAGCTCGTGCCGCCCTCGACGAGCGCCTTGCCGAGCACCTCGCGCACCGCACCGAGCAGGTCGCGGGCGCGCCGGCTCGACAGCGAGGAGGCCGGCTGCTCGCCGTGCAGGCGCACGGCCCACAGCGACTCGTCGGCGTAGATGTTGCCGATGCCGCTGACCACGCCCTGGTCGAGCAGCACGCGCTTGATCGCCGTGCCGCGCTTCGCGAGTGCCGCGAGGAAGGCCCGCTCGGAGAACGCGGGGTCGAGCGGATCCCGCGCGATGTGGGCGACCTGGGCGGGCACCTGCCGCGCCCACTCCCCCGAGACGCCGTCGGAGAAGCCTCCGATCTCGCCATCGGCCGTCGGCACGAGCCGGTCGATCGCGAGCGAGCCGAAGATGCGCTGGTCGACGAAGTCGACACGCAGTTCACCGTGCTCGGGATGCTCGAGGTGCAGTCGAACGCGAGCGTGCGCGTCGTCGCCCGGGTGATCGGGCGTTCGCAGCAGCATCTGCCCGCTCATGCCGAGGTGCCCGACCACGGCCCGACCGGAACGCACCTGATCACCCGAGAGCGGCAACCAGAGGAACTTGCCGCGACGCACGGCCGCCTCGATGCGCGCTCCGGTCATGAGCGCTTCGAAATCACCGGATGCCGCGTCGTGCCGTTTCAGCGACCGAGGTTCGAGCACCTCGACCGCCGACACGACGGCACCGGTGACGGCCGGAGCGAGCCCGGCCCGCACGACCTCGACTTCGGGCAGTTCAGGCATCCCTCGAGACTACTTGGACCCACTGACTCCGCCGCCGTCGTCAGCTCCGGGCGAACCGGAGCGTCACCAGCTGGAACGGGCGGAGATTGAGCTCGGCACTCGCACCGTCGACCCCGATCAGCGCAGTCGGCTCGGCGATCGTCCGTTCCAGCAGATCGCTCTCCACGATGCCGCCGACCTCGCAGTCGACGGTCACGACCCCCTGTGTTCGCGCGCCGCGCGCTTCATAGAGCCGCACGACGAGGTCGCCGGAACGGTCCTCCGCGAGCTTCACCGACTCGATGACGATGCTCGGCGAGTCGCTGCGCACCAGTGCCGACACCGCGGAGGCCCCGACGACCGCTCGGAGCGGCAGGTTCAGCCGGTATCCCTCCTCGGCGGCGTCGAGCACATCGGTGCCGATCGCGATCGAGGAGCGCAGCCGGTGGCGACCCTGATCGCTGTGGGGGTCGGGGAAGAGCGGCGCACGCAGCAGCGACTGACGCACGAGCGTCGTCGTGCCGCCGTTCGATCCGGCCACGCGCGTGATGTCGTGTCCGTAGGTGGAGTCGTTGGCGATCGTGACGCCGAACCCCGGTTCGGCGACGTGCACCCAGCGATGCGCGCAGGTCTCGAAGCGGGCGGCGTCCCACGAGGTGTTCACGTGGGTCGCGCGGTGCACGTGACCGAACTGCACTTCCGACGCCGCGCGTTCCGCGTGGACGTCGACCGGGAACGCGAGCTTCAGCAGCTTCTGCTTCTCGTGCCAGTCGACCGTGGTCTCGATCTCGAGCGCCGCGGCGTCACCCGTCAGGGTCAACAGCTGCGACACCGTCGAGGCGCCGAAGCGGCGCTCGACCCGCACGGCCGCCCGCCCCGGGTCATCCGTCACCAGCTCGACCGATTCCACGTCGCGCAGCTCGATGCCGGATCTCTGGTAGTGCTGGTCGATGTCCCAGGCGTCCCACTGGGTCGGGGTGTCCCGGAACAGCTGCAGGAGGTTGCCGGGCCGACCGGCCGGGATCGCGTCACGACCGGTCACGACGTCGACGAACGAGGTGAGCAGTCCGTGCTGGTCGATGACCACGCGGACGCGAGCGTTCTCGAGCACGAAGCCGCCGGCCGACTGCTCCGCGTGCACGGCGGGCGTCGTGTCGACGACCCCGGCCGACATCGCCGCGACGCCGGACACGGCGAACGGCGAGGCGTTGAACACGACCGGGCCACCGTCGAGCGCGGCGTCGGCACCGACGTCGAGCGCGGCGATCGACGCGGCGATGAGGTCCTCGAGCTCGGCCGCGATGCGCGCGTAGTTCGCCTCGGCCTCACGGTGCACCCACGCGATGGAACTGCCGGGCAGGATGTCGTGGAACTGCAGGAGCAGCACCGCGTGCCAGAGCTCGGCGAGCTGCTCATGCGGGTACTCGGCACCGGCGCGCACCGCCGCGGTCGCCGCCCAGAGCTCCGCCTCGCGCAGCAGGTGCTCGCTGCGACGGTTGCCCGCCTTCGTCCGCGCCTGCGAGGTGTACGTGCCCCGATGGAACTCGAGGTAGAGCTCGCCCGACCAGACCGGCGGGTTCGGGTAGTCCCGCTCGGCCTCCTCGAAGAACGCGAGCGGCGAGGCGACGCGCACCGTGGGCGAACCCTCGAGCGACGCGGTCCGCGCAGCGGCCGCGAGCATCTCGCGCGTCGGCCCTCCGCCGCCGTCGCCGAACCCGAACGGTACGAGCGACACGTTCGAAGCGCCCTTCTCGGCGTACTGCCGTTGCGCCTTGGCCAGCTCCTCCCCCGAGAGCACCGAGTTGTAGGTGTCGACGGGCGGGAAATGGGTGAAGATGCGCGAGCCGTCGATGCCCTCCCACGAGAAGGTGTGATGCGGCATCGTGTTGGTCTCGTTCCAACTCGTCTTCTGCGTCAGGAAGTAGCGGGACCCGGCGGCCGTGGCGATCTGCGGCAACGCCGCCGAGTAGCCGAACGAGTCGGGCAGCCACACCTCGAGCGGCTCGATGCCGAACTCGCGCATGAAGAACGCCTTGCCCGCGAGGAACTGCCGCACGAGCGCCTCACCGCCCGGCATGTTGGTGTCCGATTCGACCCACATGCCGCCGACCGGCACGAACCGGCCTTCCGCCGCTCGAGCCCGGATGCGCTCGAACAGCTCGCGATAGTGCTCCTTCATCCAGGCGTACTGCTGGGCCGACGAGGCCGCGAAGACGAATCCGGGGTCCCGGTCCATCAGGTCGAGCACGTTCGAGAAGGTGCGGGCGCACTTGCGGATCGTCTCGCGCACTGGCCACAGCCACGCAGAGTCGATGTGCGCATGACCCACCGCGACCACGCGGTGCGCGCTTGCATACGCGGGTTGCGCGAGCACCGGGGCGAGGATCGCGCGTCCGAGCTGCGCGGTGCCCGCGACATCCTCGGGGTCCATTCGATCGACGACCGACTCGAGGGCCCGCAGGATCTCGGCGGTCCGCGGCAGGTCGTCGCTCAACTCGTTCATCAGCCCCGTGAGGGTCCAGATGTCCGCCTGCAGCTCCCACACCTCGGTGTCGCGCACGGCGACGTCGACCCGTCGAAGGCGGTAGATCGGCTCCGTGCCGGCCGTCGACTTGTCACCGACCGGGGTCGGTCGGAAGCTCCAGTCGCTGCCGACATCCGGATTCGACGCGGCCTCGATGTAGAGATCGATACGACCGCCCGGACCCACGTCGACCGGCACATGGTCGTTGAGCGGTTCGATCGCCTTCACGATGCGACCCGACGGATCGAAGACCAGCCCCTCGGCCTGGAACCCGGCCTGGCCGGAGAGGAAGCCGAGGTCGACGACGAGTTCGATGACGCCGGCCCGCCCGGCCCACTCGACCGGCACCTCGCCCGTGACGTGGAACCAGGTCGTGCCCCACGGCTTGCCCCACGGCGAGCCGACGGCGAACGGACTGAAGGCCTGTGCCACGGCCTCCGCGAACGGCACCGGCTCGTCGGGCACCTCCCACGCGGTGAGCGTGAGCGGGGCCCTCGCGACGTGGATGGCGGGCTTCACGCGTTCTTCCACGAACCGGGCGATCCGGGCGCGGACGAGGGTGGAGTTGTCGTGCATGGAGCATGTTTCCTATCGAGTGGGGTGCGATCAGCCCTTGACGGCGCCCGCGAGTGCGGACGAACCGCCCAGCACTCGCGAGACGAGCACGTACAGGGTGATCACGGGAACCGAGTAGAGCAGGGAGAATGCGGCGAGCTGGCCGTAGGCGACGGATCCGTACTGGCCGAAGAACGCGAAGATGCTCACCGCGGCGGGCAGCTTGTCGGGCGAGAGCAGCAGTACGAACGGCACGAAGAAGTTGCCCCATGCACCGATGAACACGAAGATGAACACCACCGCGAGCCCCGGTCGCATGAGCGGCACGACGATGCGCGTGAGCGTGGTCATCATCGAGGCGCCGTCCATCCAGGCGGCCTCCTCGAGCGTGACCGGAACGCTGTCCATGAAGCTCTTCGTCATGTAGATCGCCATCGGCAGGCTCGTCGCCGCGAGGAAGAGGATGGTGCCGCCCATCGAGTCGATCAGGTTGAACGCGACGAAGAGGCTGTAGACGGGCACCATCATCGCGGTGATCGGCAGGCAGGTGCCGAAGAGCACGCCATAGAGGAACGGCTTGTTGATGCGCATCCGATAGCGCGACAAGGGGTACGCCGCGAGCACCGCGACCACGACGGTGATGATCGCGCAGCCGGCGGAGAGGATGAGGCTGTTCAGGAGCGGGATGAATGCCTTCTCGGGCGTCATCACCTCGACGAAGTTCTGCAGGGACACCGCATCGGGCAGCTTGATCGAGAGCGTCGCGCGTTCGTCGACCGATGCCAGCACCAACCAGACGAGCGGCAGGGCGAAGGCGACGCCGACGAGCAGGAGCACGCCGTTGGACACGGTGCGGAGGCTGCGCCGGCTGGGAGAGGTCATGCCCATCTCAGTCCACCTCCGGCTTGAGCGCCCGCAGGTACACGATCGAGAACAACGCCCCGACGAGCAGGAGGATGGTGGCGATCGCCGTGCCGAACCCGAGCTTGCCGAACTGGAACGCCTCCTGGTACGCCAGCACGGGCAGCGTCGAGCTGTCGGTGCCCGGACCGCCGCCGGTCATGACGAAGATCAGGGTGAACACCGAGAGCGTCTGCAGCGTCGTGAGCATCAGGTTCGTCGAGATGCTGCGCCGGATCATCGGCACCGTGATGAAGGCCAGCCGTTGCCAGCCGCGTGCGCCATCGACCTCGGCCGACTCCGTGATCTCGGGCGGCACGTCCTGTAGCGCCGCCGAGTAGACGAGCATCGAGAACGCGGTCCCGCGCCAGATGTTCGCCAGGATGACCGCGAGCATCGGGGTCGCGTAGAGCCAGTTCGTGCCCTCGAGCCCGATGGAGGCGAGCAGGGTGTTCAACGTGCCGGTGTCGTTGAAGAACGCGTAGGCGGCGAATGCGGCGACGATCTCGGGAAGCACCCACGCGCTCACCACGAATGTGCCGACCACACCTCGGGCGAACCCGTTCGACGATCGCATCAGGATGGCGAGACCGAGGCCGATGACGTTCTGTCCGATGATGGCCGACGCGACCAGGAAGAGGAGCGTCAACATGACCGACTTCGGGAAGTCGGGGTCGGCGAAGAGCTCGATGTAGTTGGCGAACCCGACGAACGACGCACCCTGCGCGGCGGACCCGGTGAGCGAGGCATCGGTGAACGATCCGTAGAACGAACTGATCACCGGCCCGAGCAGGAAGATCGTCAGGAGCACGATCGCGGGCAGCAGCGGAATGCTGCGCACGAGCGATCTGCGGGCACCGGCCTTCGACCGGCCGGGCCGGGGAACAGGTCCCCGGCCCGGCGCGGTGTCCGGTCGCGCCTGGGCGAGCGTGGCCATCGGCTACTTCGCGCCCGTCGTGTTCTCTTCGCCGACGATCCCGACGACCGCCTCGTCGTAGGCGGCCGCGGCGTCGGCCGGGCTCTGCTGCCCGGTCATGACGGCTTCCATCGCGATCGTGATCTCGCTCGAGATCTTTCCGTAGTCACTCGTCGCCGGTCGGAAGTTCGTCACGGCGACGATGTCGGAGAAGAAGCCGAAGGTCGGGTTGGCGGCCTGGTAGTCCGGGTCCTCCGAGACGTCGCTGCGCACCGCGATCTGGCTGGCGGCGATGTCGTAGGCCTGCGAGTTGTCCTTGTCGAGCGCCAGCGCGATGAAGTCCCACGCGGCATCCTTGTTCTTCGACTTCGAGCCCATCGCGAGCGTCCAGCCGCCCGACATGCTCGTCGCACCGGGCTCGTCGCCGTCCTGGGTCGGCATCGGCGCCTGTGCCATGACCTCGCTCCACTCCGGCCACGGTGCCGTGCCGGTCTCGAGCCAGGTGCCGCTCAGCCACGACCCGTCGAGGCCGATCGCGAGGGTGCCCTGCGGGAACCACTCGCTCGAGACGAGGTTGCCGACGTTCTTGTCGAGCGCCTGCTCGGGGGTCGGGCCGAGTCCGCCCTGGTAGAGATCCTCGATGAAGCCGAGGGAGTCCTCGAACCCCTTGGAGCCGGTCACCCACTTCTTCGCGTCGGTGTCGTACAGGGTGTCACCGGTGCCGTAGAGCAGCATCTCGAACCCCTGCATGGCCGCGGCCTCGCCTTGAGCCTTGCCCGAGTAGACGTTCAGCGGAACGACGTCGGGCAGCTCCGCCTTCACGGTCGCGGCCGCATCGAGCACGTCGGCCCACGTCTTCGGCTCCCACGGCACGGGAATGCCGGCCTGCTCGAAGACCTCCGTGTTGTACCAGAGCGCTCGGGTGTCGGTGCCCATCGGGATGCCGTAGGTCTTGCCGTCGCCGCCGAGTCCGGCGCCCTTCGCGTTGTCGTAGAAGGCCGCCCAGTCGTCCCACGACTCGGTGTACTCGTCGAGCGGGGCGAGGTAGCCGGCGTCGGCATCGGATTCCACCATGAACGTGTCCTCGTACATGACGTCGGGCGCCGTCGAGGCGGACTGGTTCATGAGCGCGAGCTTGGTGAAGTAGTCGTTCTGCTGCGCCTCGATCGGCACGAGCTCGACGGTCAGGCCCTCGTGCTCCGCCTCGAACGCGGCCTTGACCTCCTTCATGTGATCGTCGAGCTGGGTGAAGGTGCCGAACTTCTGGTAGGCCACCTTGATCGTGTCGGATGAACCGCCGTCGCCGGCTGAGCATCCTGAGAGGGCGAGCAGGCCCGCTGCGGCGAGCGCCACGGTCGCCGTGAGTGTGTGCTTCATCGAATCTCCTTGTGGTTCCTCTGGGTGGGTGCCTCGTCGGCGGCTGCCCTGCCGCGGTCGACGACGCCGTGAAACGGATTCCTCCGGGTGGATGCCGCCGGCATCCGCCCCGCTAGTACAGGTCTCGCCACTGGCGCGGCGACCAGGCGAGCACCGCGAAGATCTGCGTGACGGCGGCCTGTTCGAGCAGTTGCGTGTGGTCGCCCTCGAAGGCGAACAACCCGGTGGCGGGGTCGCGGTGCTCCGACCAGACCTCATCGGCGTAGTCCTGCATCGCCGTGCGGTACTTCGACCCGCCGATCTCCGACTCGAGCAGCAGGAGGTTCTTGAAGAAGATCGAGTTGAAGAAGGCGGGCTGGTCGGCCAGCCGCCCGTCGGTGACGTAGTAGCGATACGCCGCGTCGGCGATGCGCACGGCCTCGTCGAGGTAGCGCTGGTCGCCGGTCGCCTGGTACAGCAGCACGTTCACGCCGACGGGTACGCCCTGGTTGTACGACCAGACGGTGGGCTCGATGGTCCCGGCCAGGTCGACGTGATCGGAGTACAGGCCGTCGGGGCGCTGCAGGTTCTCGTTGGTCCAGTCGTACATCCGCAGGGCCCAGTCGAGGTAGCCCTGCTCCCCCGTGATCTGGTGGAGTCGGAGCCCGAGCTGCGCACCGGGCATGTTCGACACCGTGTTCCGGTCGCTGCTCCACGGCGCCTGGGTCCAGAAGACGCCGCCCGGGTTCGGGTGACTCGGATCGGTGTCCCAGCCGGAGACCACGAGGGCGAAGATCTCCTCGGCGCGTGCCAGTGCGGCGTCGTCTCCGTCGGTCAGGTACCGCTGCACATCGAGCAGTCCGACCCATTCGTTGTCATCGTAGAAGTAGTCGCCGCCGTCGCCGTACTCGCCGACGGGGTACGAGGCGTAGCCCGGGAGTCCGGTGGTGCCGCCGTCGGCATCCCAGTAATGCTCCTGTGCAGCGGCCGCCGTCGCGAGTGAGTCGTCGTAGTGACGACCGATCAGGGGCTGGTTCGCGAGATCCGCGATCGCGATGTGCGCCTGGGAGAACGGCCATTCGAAGGCATAGGGGCGGTCTTCGGCGCCGGCCGGAACCTGTTCGAGGTAGAGCCCGCTTCCGTCGTCGACCGCGAAGTGCCGCTGCATCGCCTGGAACGCCGAGTGGGCGCGCACGGCGTTCTGCACCCGGTCGATGATGCCGTGTCCGGCTCCGGTTCGATCGACCGGCTCTGGTGGGGCTGCGGAGGCGGGGGCGGATGCCGCGAACAGAAGTGCCGATGCCGCCGCGACGGCGACCGTTCCGGCCAGTGCCTTCTTCATGGATCTCCTTCGATTCCAAGTGGTCTCCCGCTCCGGCTCCGATGCCGACTGGGCCCATCCCGCATAACTAAAACGCATGGACTTATTCTTGTCAACCACTTCTCCGCACGTCGGCCGGGCTCGCCTCGTGCCCGCCGTCGCACGAGGCGAGCGGCCGCTTCGACCGACTCAGCCGGAGATGAGCAGTGCCGACGGACGCGGCGAGAGCGCGTCGTCGAGCACCAGGCACGCGGCACCGACCGCGGCGACGTCATCGCCGATGGTCGAGACCGTCGCGGCGATCGGGTGCGTCGTGACGAGCGCGTCCGACGAGTTGACCGATGCCGAGATGCGGCCGAGGATCCGTGGCGACACGCGATTCCAGTACGGGCCGCCGAAGACCACGGTGTCGAGGTCGAGCAGGTTCGCGATGGTCACGACGGCGACGGCGACCCGATCGGCCATCTCGTCGAGGACCGTGGATGCATCGGCATCGCCGGACGCCGCCAGCGCCGCGATCCTCGCAAGGCCCTCGTCGACCTCACGCCCGTCCAGACGATCGCCGGGCGCCGCGATCAGGCCCGAGGAGATCGCCCGTCCGACGATCCTCCGCGGCATGATCGCATCACCGAGGCATCCGCGCCGGCCGCAACTGCAGAGCGGCCCGTCGGGATCGACGATGATGTGCCCGGCATCGCCGGCGTTGCTGGTCGCCCCGCGAACGGCCTCATGCGCGATCGCCAGGCCGACGCCGACGCCCGTCCCGTAGTAGAAGAACATGAAGTCGTCGCGCTCATGGGCCGAACTCGTCCAGAGCTCGGCGACGGTCGCGGCCGTCACGTCCTTCTCGAGCAGCACCGTGAGGCCCGTCGCCGCCGCCAAGGCGTCCCTGAGCGCGACCCCGTGCCAGCCCTCCAGGAGCGGCGGGTCGAGCACGACCCCACGATCGAGGTCGAGCGGACCGGGGGCGGCGATGCCCACCCCGAGCACGCGGGCCCGATCGACGCCGGCCTCGTCGATGATGGCCTCGATCGCGTCGCGCATGTCGAGGATCACGCGATCGGGCGTCACCCCGGAGGGCGTCCTCGTCGAATGGTGCGCGACCACTCGTCCGTCGAGATCGAGCACGACGTAGGTGATCACCGCGGGGTCGAGGTGCACGCCGATCGCGTATCCGCCCGTGGGGTCGAGCTCGAGGATGATGCGCGGCTTCCCGACCCCGAGGATGCGCTGCCCCGCCTCGCGGATGATGCCCTCGTCGAGGAGTCGGCGTGACACGTTCGACACGGTCTGCGCGCTGAGCCCGGTCTGTTCGGCGATCTCGACCCGGCTCAGGCCGTCGCGAGTGCGCCGGATCGTATCGAGGATCACGATCTGGTTGAAGCCGCCGAGCGCATGGACGTTCGTGCCTCGTCGCATGCCTCACCCCCTCGAGCGGTCCGCCACCAGTATGCCCGTCGGGCGGTGGATGGCGGGCAAGCTCGGCGCGGCTCGCGCGTCAGCGCGTTCGGACGTCAGTGCGCGTTCGGCCGTCAGTGCGCGTTCAGCAGCGTCCAGGCCTCGAGCGCAGCGGCCATCTCGGCCTGCTTCTTGCTCGACCCCTCGCCCGATGCCTCGACGAGGTCGCCGACGGTGACCGTGGCGACGAAGTGCTTGTTGTGGTCGGGTCCGCTCTCGGCGACGGTGTAGACCGGCGCCGTGGCTCCACGACGCGCCGCGATCTCCTGCAGGCTCGTCTT
The DNA here is from genome assembly GCF_042673425.1 of Agromyces sp. NPDC056965. NCBI lineage: Bacteria > Bacillati > Actinomycetota > Actinomycetes > Micrococcales > Microbacteriaceae > Agromyces > Agromyces sp. NPDC056965. The sequence continues at coordinate 21,631 of NZ_JBHURI010000022.1, forward strand.
CGGGTCCATGGCGGCGCCGAATCGTGCCGGGTCCTTCATGAGCGGCGCGACGAGACGCAGCACGAGCTCAGTGGCGGTGTCACCGCCGGCGTCGAGGTAGACCGCTCCGATGATCGCTTCGACCGTGTCGGCGAGGATCGACGGCTTGTCTGCGCCGCCGGTCATGGTCTCACCCCTGCCGAGCCGGATGAATCGGCCGACGCCGATCGCACGACCGACCTCGGCCAGCGCGACACTCGAGACGAGGCTCGCCCGCCGCTTCGCGAGCTCCCCTTCGTCGAGATCGGGGTGGTCGCGGAAGAGCTTGACCGTGACGGCCTGCCCGAGGATCGAATCGCCGAGGAACTCGAGGCGTTCGTTGGTCGGGATGCCGCCGTTCTCGTACGCGAATGACCGGTGCGTGAGCGCGAGCTGGAGCAGGGCGGGATCGATCGAGATCTGCAGGCGTTGCTGCAGTTCCTCGATCGCCTGATCCACTGCCCCGTTGAGCTCCGTTCGCGTCACGACCGGTCGTTCGGGTATCTGGGGCCGACTAGACGTCGGCGACCTTGCGGCCCTTGTACTCGAGGAAGAGCGGGGTGCCCGCCGAGTCCTCGACGACCTTGGCGCGGTGAGGAAGGCTGTAGGTGACCTTGCCGTTCTCGACCGTCTTGACCAGGGTGGGGACCTCGGCCTTCCACTGCGCGCGGCGCATGTGGGTTCGGGCGCGTGACTTCTTCCGCTTCGGAACAGCCATGACTATCTCTCTTCTCTCTGCTGGTCGGCGCCGGATGCGTCATCCGGGCCGCTGTCTTCGGAAGCCTGGAACCCTGCGAGCGCGGACCATCGTGGATCGCTGTGCTCAGGGGTAACGAGTTCCGGATGATCGGCCAGTCGGAGCCCGGTCTCGAGGTCGAGTCCCGGGCAATCCGGTCGGCACACCGGCTGGAACGGCAGTGCCAGCACTACCGCATCTCGGATGAGTGGTTCAAGATCCACGTGGTCGTCTTGAACCTCATACTCGATGGCTTCCCCAGAATGATACCCGAAGAGTTCTTGGAACTCGACTTCGACGGGCAGGGCGATGTCGATCAGGCATCGGCCGCACTCCCCTTCGGCCACGGCGTCGACCTCTGCGGTGACGAGGATGCCCTCGTGCACGGACTCGAGACGGACGTCGATGTCGAGCTCGGATCCGGCCCGGACGGCGACGAGCCCCTCGCCCATCTGGTCGCCGGCGGCGACGGAGAAGGGGTGCTCGCGCATCTCACCGGGACGGTTGACGAGGTCGCGGACGTTCACGCGGAACGGCGAATACTTGATGGCCACGATCGACGAGTCTACGCGCCGAGGGATGGGCGTTCGCCGAACGCCCGGCGTGCGGCGTCGAAGAGCGATCGCGGGGCCAGCATCGCCCGCGCGCGCACCGCCGGCGCGGCATCGGCGAGCAGCGCCGCCCGCACGTTCGCGACATCGCGGAGCAAGTCGGTCGCCGGCGCCGGCGAGGCGGCATCGGGACCGTATCGTTCGCGTTCGACGGCGTCGCGGAGTTCGAACAGGGCGACCCTCGCCTCGCCGGCGCCGAACGCCGCACGCTCGGCGACAGCGGCTGCGAAGGCACGGGCCGTCTCCGCGTCGTCGCCGCCGGCCCCGAGATCGCGTGCCGTCGCGATGACCTCGTCCCACGCGGCATCCGCCGGCCGCTCGCCCTTGCCCACGCGACGGCGGCGCGTCCAGCGCTGGCCGAGGCGCAGCATCGCCGGCAGGAGGAGCACGAACAGCGCGACGAGCGCCACCGGCAGTCCGCGCTGCCACCACGCGTCCGCCGTCGCGGCACCACCGGCCTGCCCGGCGAGCCCTCGGTCGGGGTCGAGTTCGGGGCGACCGCTCTCACCGGGGGTGACGGGCGCCGTGCTCGGCGCCGCAGCGCCGGTGCCGTCGCCCGCGCCCGGTCGCGAATAGTCGGGCACCGTTCCGCGACCCGGTGTCGGCTCGAACGGCACCCACCCAACGCCCTCGAAGTAGAGCTCGGGCCACGAGTGGAGATCGTGCGAGTCGACCTCGACCCGCTGCACGCCGTCGACGCGCTCCTGCGTCGGCGACCCCTGCGTGTACCCGAGCGAGATGCGCGAGGGGATGCCGATCTCGCGTGCGAGCACCGCCATCGTCGACGCGAAGTGCACGCAGTACCCGGACTTGCTCTCGAGGAACTGCGCGATCACGTCGAAGCCGCCGCCGTCGTAGCCCTCGGCGACCGGAGCCTCGGTCGAGTAGTCGAACTGGGAGGAACGGAGGAAGGACTGGATCGCCACGGCTGCGTCGTAGCGGGAGGCGGTGCCCGCGGTCACCGCGGCGGCCGTCTCGGCGATGATCGGCGGCATCTCTTCGGGCAACGCGAGATTTCCCTCGAGTTCGGCAGGCACCTCGGTGCTCGCGTCGCGAAGTTGCGCGACCGTGGGATCCACCTCGAGTCGGGTGGCCCGGTAGCGCTGCCCACCCGTGTTCGTGTCGACGCTGCGCACCGAGAGCGAGCCCTCGTCCCAGAACCAGGAACCGCTCAACCCCTCGACGCGCGCCGTCGGATAGGGAACGGGCAGCCAGGTCGTGCGCACCTCGTCGATGATCACCTCGATCGGATGCTCCGCGGTCTCGACCTCGTCGGAGAGCCCCTCGGGCCTCGGCATCGCATCGACGGTGTTGTCGCCGTCGACGGCCGCGTCGCTGGCACCCCAGACCTCGCCCTCGAACTCGTCGAGCGTGAGCAGGGTGAAGTAGGGGCGGTCGGCGTCGCGCGCGAAGTAGTGGAACGCGGGGCGCGCCTCGGGCCTCCGGAGGTCGCGTCCGAGGTCGATGAACGGGCTGATGCCGCGCCCGAACAGCGTGCCCTGGCTCGGCGACCCGAGCAGCAGGCTCGATGAGATGCTCGGCGTCGATGCGGCCAGGATCGAAGCTGTGAGCAGGCCGACCGCGGCGAGGCCGAGGGATGCCCCCAGGGTCGAGACGATGGGCACCCGGTTCGGCGGCACGATCGTCGCAGCGTCGTCGCCCTCTGCGCCGGCCGCGAGGTGCGCACGACGCCGTACCCGGACGTCGATCCTGAGCAGGAGCAGGTACGCCGCGGCGGTGAGCACGAGGGCGGGGGCCTCGGCGCCCGCCTCGATGATGAAGCCCGGCACGACGACGGGCACGAGCGCCGGCACCGCGGCGAGCGCCGGCACCCTGAGGGTCTGCACGAGCACGTCGACGACGAAGGCGAGCAGCCCGATGCCGAGCGCGAGCGCGAACAGGAGCGGCGGCACGGGGATGGCCGGAACCGACTGCTGCTCGATCGTGCGCTGGGCGCCCGACATGAGGTCGCCGAAGACCTCGAAGGTGCCCTGGGTCGGGATGACGAGCGCGATGCTCGTGGCTCCGCCGAACACGAGCGTGAGGAGGGCGAGGAGCACCACGAGTTCGAGCACGGGCACGAGGGAGGCGGGGGTACGCAGGGCGCGCAGGCCCGTGCCGGCGAACAGCACGCCGCCCGCGATGAACGCGCACAGCCACCACCATCCGCTGCCCGCGATGAGCGGACCGAGCGCCATCGCCGCGGTCGCGAGCAGCAGGAAGGACGCCGCGGTCAGCGCGAGCCGTTGCGCACGTGACAGGGGAACCGGGTCAGGGCGCATCGTGCGCCCCCGGTTCGGCCGGAGTACGACGCGCGCCGGTGCCACGCGGCGCCGCGGGTTGCTGGCGGGTCGTCCCGGACCACGCCGACGCCATCTCGGCGGCCCGGCGCACCCGCACGACACGCCAGTCGGCCTTCTCGAGCAGTTCGACGATGCCGCCGGACACCCCTTCGGTCGCGAACACCACGGCGGGTTCGATGCTCGATCGCAATGCGACGAGCGAGCGAGCGTCGTGTTCGTCGGGATCGACGAGCACGGCGAATCCCGGCATGCGGGCGTCACGACCGCGCGATCCCCCGGCGTGCGCCCCGGCGGACGGCTGTGTGCGAGCGCCGGCCGAACCGGAGGGCCCATCGAGACGCGCGAGGTCTTCGAGCAGGAGCCGATCGCCGCCGGGCATGCGATAGCCGGCACCCGACTCGCCTGAGGCGAGACCGCGCTCGGGGTCGTCGAGGCGGTCGCAACGCACCCGGTACCCGTGTTCGAGCAGGTGCATGCCGATCGATGCCGCGACCTCGACGCCGAGTTCGAACCCGAAGTGCGGCCCGTCGTCGCCGTCACGACGATGGATCGCCTGCTTCGCCCGCCCGGCGAGCGTCGTGTCGAGGATGATGCGAGCCTCGGGGTCGCCGCGCTGCTCCTCTTCGCGCACCATGAGCTCGCCGCGACGGGCGGTCGCCGCCCAGTTCACCCGGCGCAGCGGGTCGCCGTAGCGGTATTCGCGGGCGATGAGCTCGTCGGAGTTCGGGTGCGTGCGCAGCTGCAGTCCGTTGAGCACCCCGTCGACGCTCGCCGCCGAACCGAGCGCCGTGTCGAGCGGCGTCACCCTCGGGGTGACCACGACCTCGTGGGCGGTGCCGACATCGCGATCGACCCGGGCGAGGCCGAACGGGTCCGCGATGCCGACGCGGAGCGGGCCGATCGGGTACACGCCGCGTCGCGGCATGCGGAGGCGGTACTCGACGCGCACCGTGTCGTCGCCCGAGGGCAGCATCGACTCGTACGGCCCCATCGCCGGCAGGATCGCCTCGGGTGCCGCCGTGAGCGCCGTGGGCACGCCGTCGCGCCAGTGCGCCCCGTCGAACGTGCGGCGTGAGCGGTTCTTGATGACGAGCGCTACCCCGGTCGAGCCGCCGGCCTCCACGACCGGTGGCGCGAACCTGCGCGTGACGGCGAGGCTCGGCTTTCGCAGTGCCACGAAGAGGGCGGCCACTGCCGGCATGGCGATGCCGACGAACGCGAGCACGAGCACGTCGCGTGAATCGAACCAGAGCGAGACGGCGAGCAGCAGGACCCCGACGATCACGAGCGTGGCACCCCGGCGAGTGAGTCGCGGCCATGTCGCGATTCGAGCGGAGCGGGGGTGCCACATGTCAGTTCCTTCGTGCGCTGCCGACCGGAACCGGCGTCTCCCCCACGATGCGGCGCACGATGGCGTCGATGAGCGGCCCGCTGTCGCGGTCGTGCGCCCCGACCGCACGACTCGTGGGAACGAGACGGTGCGCGAGCACGGGCACGGCGAGCGCGTCGACGTCGTCGGGCAGCACGAAGTCGCGGCCGTGCATCGCCGCGTGCGCCTTCGCCGCGCGAATGAGCTGCAGCGTGGCCCGCGGGCTCGCGCCGAGCCGGAGCTGACGGTCTTCGCGCGTCGCGCGCGCCAGGTCGACGGCGTACTCCTTGACGGGCTGCGACGTGAACACGTGCTGCACCGCCTCGATCATGCCGCGGAGCTCGTCGAGGTCGACGACGGGCTGGAGCGTGTCGAGCGGACTCGACGTCTCTCGCGTGGAGAGCATCGCCAGCTCGTCGGCCGATGAGGGGTAGCCCATCGAGATGCGCGCCATGAACCGGTCGCGCTGGGCCTCTGGCAGTGGATACGTGCCTTCCATCTCGACGGGATTCTGCGTGGCCATGACGGTGAACGGCGGCTCGAGGCGGTAGGTCGTGCCGTCGGCGGTGACCTGGCGCTCCTCCATGCACTCGAGCAGGGCCGACTGGGTCTTCGGGCTCGCCCGGTTGATCTCGTCGCCGATCACGATGTTGGCGAACACCGGCCCGCGCTTGAACTCGAATCGCCGGCTCGCCTGGTCGAAGACCGAAACGCCGGTGACGTCGCTCGGCAGCAGGTCGGGCGTGAACTGGATGCGGCTGACGGTCGCGTCGACCGAGCGGGCCAGGGTCTTGGCGAGCATCGTCTTGCCGACGCCCGGCACGTCTTCGATGAGGAGGTGGCCCTCGGCGAGCAGCACGGTGAGTGCGCTCGTGACGGCCTCGCGCTTGCCCGCGATGACCGCCTCGACGTTCTGCACGATGGCGGCCGCGCGTGCACCGACCTCGTCGATGCCCATCTGCGCCGCGACGGCGGTGGTCTCGGTCATGGCGTCATCGCCGCCTGGAGGTATTCGGCCACCGCGGTCGGCACGTAGGGTGCGACGTCGCCGCCGAGCGCCGACACCTGTCGCACGAGCGAGCTCGAGACGTGGGCGTTCGCCGGGTCGGGCAGGAGGAACACGGTCTCGACCCCCGCGAGGTGGCGGTTGACGATCGCCATGGGCGTCTCGTACGCGACGTCGAGCTGCGAGCGCACGCCCTTCACGAGCACGGAGGCGCCGACGTCGGTGCAGTAGTCGACGAGGAGCCCCATGCTCCACGACGCCACGACGATGCGCCCACGGATGCCGGCTTCGGCGATCGATCGCTCGATGAGCGAGACCCGCTGCGCGATCGGCAGGAGGGCGGACTTGTCGGGGTTGTGCACGACGACGACGTGCAACTCGTCGTAGAGCCCCGCCGCCCGCTCGATGACGTCGAGATGGCCGAGCGTGACGGGGTCGAACGATCCTGGGACGACGGCGATCCGCTGCATACGCAACAGCGTACTGCCCGCGAAGCCTCGCGCGAGGGGCTGTGGAGAGTCTCAGCCCTTGCTCAGGTACCCGCTCGTCTCCTCGTCGAGACGGCGGCGCACCGCGGCCGCGAGCGCGGGATGCGATGCGAGTCCGTCGCCGCCCTCGAGCACCTCGTGCGCCATCTCGCGCGCCTCGGCGATGAGGTCGCCGTCGCGGGCGACCTTCAGCAGCTTCAACGACGAGCGCCCGCCCGACTGCACGGCGCCGAGCACGTCGCCCTCCTGCCGCAGCTCGAGGTCGGCCTGGGCGAGCTCGAAGCCGTCGAGGGTCGCCGCGACGGCCTCGACGCGCTGCAGGGCGAGCGACCCGGGCACGGCGGAGGTCACGAGCAGGCAGAGGCCCGGCACCGAGCCCCGGCCGACCCTGCCGCGAAGCTGGTGCAGCTGCGAGACGCCGAACCGGTCGGCGTCGACCACGACCATGGCGCTCGCGTTCGGCACGTCGACGCCGACCTCGATGACCGTGGTCGCGACGAGCACGTCGATCTCGCCGGCCGAGAACGCGCGCATCGCCGCGTCCTTCTCGTCGGCCGACATTCGACCGTGCAGCGGCGCGATTCGCGTCTCGGCGAAGCGCGGATGGGCGCGCAGCTCCGCGAGCACGGCGACGACGGATGCCACGGGCGCCGCGGCATCCGCCTGGCCCTCGCCGTCGGTCGACACGACCCCCGTCGCGCCCGCCGGGCCCTCGTCTTCGACGACCTTCGCCTCGATGGCGGGGCATACGACGAACGCCTGCCGACCGAGCGCGAGCTCTTCGGCGAGCCGCTCCCAGATGCGCGGACGCCAGGTCGGCCTGATCGCGAGCGGCACCACCTGGGAGGTGATGCCCGCGCGGCCGGCGGGGAGCTCGCGGATCGTCGACACGTCGAGGTCGCCGAACACCGTCATCGCGACGGTGCGCGGGATCGGCGTCGCCGTGAGCACGAGCACGTGCGGAGGGCTCTGCCCCTTCAACCGCAGCGCCTCGCGCTGCTCGACGCCGAAGCGGTGCTGCTCGTCGACGACGACGAGGCCGAGATCGGCGAACGAGACGTTGTCTCCGAGCAGCGCATGCGTGCCCACGACGATGCGGGACTGGCCCGCTGCAGCGCGAAGGAGGGCCTTCTTGCGCTCGGCGAGGGGCAGTTGACCCGTGAGGAGGGTCGGCATGAGCTCGGCCGCCAGGTCGGGGCCGAGCATCTTCGCGATCGAACGCAGGTGCTGGCCGGCGAGCACCTCGGTCGGCGCCAGGAGCGCCGATTGACCGCCGGAGTCGGCGACGGCGAGCATCGCACGGAGCGCGACGACGGTCTTGCCCGAGCCGACCTCGCCCTGCACGAGCCGGTTCATCGGCACGGGCTCGCCGAGGTCGTGCGCGATCTCGCCGCCCACGTCGACCTGGTCGCCCGTGAGCGTGAACGGCAGCGCGGCGTCGAACCGCTCGAGCAGGCCGCCGGGCACCGGCGTTCGCGCGACGGTCGTGTGCGTGCGGAGTTCGGCGCGGCGCTCGAGCAGTGCGGTCTGCAGCACGAAGGCCTCGGTGAAGCGCAGCGTGCCGCGGGCCCGCTTCCAGTCGCCGTCGCGAACGGGCCGGTGCACGAGTTCGAGCGCCTCGCGGTGGGCGAGGAGCGACTTCGCCGCACGCACCGAGGCGGGCAACGGGTCGTCGAGCGGGGCGAGGCCGTCGAGCACGAGTTCGACGGCCTTCGCGATCTGCCAGCTCGCGAGCGTGCTCGTCGCGGGGTAGATCGGGATCGGGGCTTCGGCCCACCGCTTGGCCGCCGCATCACCCGCCTCGAGCGGCGTGGCGTCGTCGAAGAGCTCGTAGTCGGGGTGGGCGAGCTGTCGCTGACCCTTGTAGTCGCTCACCTTGCCGGCGAAGATGCCGCGTCGGCCCGGCCGCAGGTCGGCGGCGCGCCAGCGCTGGTTGAAGAACGTGAGCGTGAGCACGCCCGTGCCGTCGGTGATCTTCGCCTCGACGATCGACCCGCGGCGGGCGCGCATCGACCGTTCGCCGACCTCGATCACCTCGGCGATGATCGTGATGTTCTCGTCGAGCGGCAGCGTCGCGAGCGCGGTGAGCTCGCCTCGCATGGCGTAGCGCCGCGGGTAGTGGGCGAGGAGGTCGCCGACGGTGCGGTGGCCGAAGCCGCGCTCGAACGCCTGGGCCGTGCGGCCGCCGAGCGCACCCGACAGGCGGGAATCGAGGGTGAACGAGCCGGGTGCGATCTCGCCGCCCGTCGTCGCTTCGCGCCCCTCGGTCATGGCTCGATCGTAGGCTCCGCCTCCGTCAGCGCGGCGAGCTCCGCCTGCACGTACGGGTCGTTCGGACGGGCGGCGGCGAGCTCCTGCTGCATCGCGAGGGCCTCGTCGGTGCGTCCGAGGCTGCGCAGGCACCTCGCGACCGACCAGCGGGCGACGTGTCGCTGCTCGGCCGTGCCGTAGCTGTCGGCGGCCACGACGGCCTGCTCGAAGTGCGAGAGCGCAGCCTCGGCCCTGCCGCCGTCGTGCATGGTCCAGCCGAGGTTGTTGTGCAGGGCGACGCCCCAGCGCAGCTGGCGTGCGTCCCGCACCCCGTCGAGCACGTCGAACCCCTCGGCCGCCCACTCCTCCTCGTGTCCGGCGTCGTTCAGCGCGAGCATGTGCAGGGCGTCGAGCACGAGGAAGGTCGATCCGGCGAGCGCCGCCTCGCGCACGCCGCGAGTCAGCTCGGGCACCGCGTCGGCAGGGCGCCCGGCGGATGCCGCGAGCCGGCCCCGCTCGATCGCCACACGTGCCCGGAGCTCTGCGGCGTCCTTGCCGCCGTCACCGGCGGGAACGCCCGCCGCCACGTCGTCGAGCACGGCCAGCGCCTCGTCGATCCGGCCCTGGATGCCGAGCGCCCGTGCGAGCTGCGTCGCCATGACGGCGCGCAGGTGCGCGGAGTTGCCGTCGTCGTCGGCGGCCTCCCTGAACCGTTCCTCGCTGGCTGCCGGGTCCCCGAAGTCCCAGAGTCGGTCGATCATCTGCTGTTCGGCGCCGCGGTGTCGGGACGGTTCGGCGGGCACCTGGTCGGTCGAGTCATCCACCCTCCCATCATGGCAGCGCGCGGACGTCGGCCGAGCATGCCGCGCATCCATGCATCACGGCAGCGCCGAGAGGTCGGCCGAGCATGCCGCGCATCCATGCATCACGGCAGCGCCGAGAGGTCGGCCGAGCATGCCGCGCATCCATGCATCATGGCAGCGCCGAGAGGTCGGCCGAGCATGCCGCGCATCCATGCATCACGGCAGCGCCGAGAGCCCCTCATGGCAGCGCCGAGAGGTCGCCCGTTATGCTCGCCTGAGCATGACCCGCATCATCGCCGGATTCGCCGGCTCACTCACCCTCCGGGTGCCGCGTTCCGGCACCCGTCCCACGAGCGACCGCGTGCGCGAGGCGATCTTCTCCGCGCTCGAGGCGCGAGATGCCCTCGACGGCGCACGCGTGCTCGACCTGTACGCGGGTTCGGGCGCGCTCGGACTCGAAGCCGCGAGCCGCGGCGCGACCGATGTCGTGCTCGTCGAACGCGCCAAGCCCGCCGCCGAGGTGTGCCGCGCCAATGCCGATGCCCTGCTGAAGGCGGCGAGAGGCGGGCATCGACCGCACCTCCGGGTGGCCGTGCGCCCGGTGGCCGCCTACCTCGAGACCGCCGCGGCCGGTGTCGACCTCGCCTTCATCGACCCGCCGTACGACCTCGACGAGGCCGCGCTCGCGCGCGACCTCGAGTTGCTCGCGCCGCTGCTGGCGCCCGATGCCGTGGTGATGGTCGAACGGAGCTCCCGCTCCCCCGAGCCCGCATGGCCCGACGGCATCGAGCCCGAACGTCGCCGCGACTACGGCGAGACGACGCTCTGGTGGGCCACCACGGCTCAGCCCGTGCGGCCGTCCCAGCCCGAGTAGGGATCCCACCCGGCCGAGTCGATCGCGACGCCGTCGACGAAGAGCCGGCCCGCGGCATCGGTCACGTGCCCGATGCGTTCGAACGGTTCGGGCAGGAGCGTGCCCGCCTGGAACGTCGCGAGCAGGCCGTGGTCCTCGCCGCCCGCGAGGGCGAGCCGCGTGTCGGGCCCGAGCGCCGCGGCCGAGAAGTCGATGCCGACGCCGCTCGACTGGGCGATGCGACGCGCGTCGCGGGCGAGCCCGTCGGACACGTCCAGCATCGACGTCGCTCCGGCGACGGCGGCCGCGACTCCGGCGGAGACGGGGGGCGACGGCGCCAACTGCGCGGCGATGAGGCCGGGGTGGCGGGCGCGCAGGGCGTCGGCCGCGTCGGGATCGGGTTCGCCCGAGGCATCCGTCGCCTCGTCGAAGAGCAGGGCGAGACCACGGGCGGCGTCGCCCCGAGCACCGGCATGGGCGACGACGTCGCCCGGGCGGGCGCCGCTGCGGGTCACCGGCGGCCGCCCCTCGAGGTCGCCGAACGCCGTCACGGCGATCGTCAGCACCGCGGAGGCGGTGAGGTCGCCGCCGACGACCCCGGCGCCCGGCGCGAGGGCGGCGAGGCACTCGCGGAGCCCGTCGGCGATGCCCTCGAGCACCGAGGCGTCGAGCGCCGGCGGGGCCGCGATGGCGACGACGAGTGCGGTCGGCCGGGCTCCCATCGCCGCGACATCCGTCAGGTTGGTGGCCGCGGCCTTCCAGCCGAGCTCGAACGGCGTCGACCAGGCGAGCCGGAAGTCGGGGCCGTGCACCATGAGGTCGGTCGTCACGACGAACCGCCCGTCGGCCGCGGCGACCACGGCGGCATCGTCGCCGGGGCCGAGCAGTGCCGCCTGCGCCGGACGCAGCCGCGGCAGGATGAGCGCCAGTGCGGCGTCCTCGCCGAGTTCGCCGACGGTTCGGTGCTGGGCTGCGGGGGCGGCGCGCTCGGGCTCGTGCATGCCCTTCACGCTAGCGTCCCCGCCCTCAGCAGTTGGGCCGGCAGGCCCGCTGCGAGAGCGCGTCGGTCAGCACCACGCTCAGGTCCTCGGGGCGGGCGGCCGAGTATGCGGCGCCGCCCGTCGCCTCGGCGATCCGCCGCATGGCGTCGAGATCGGTGTCGGGCCCGATGCCGACGAGCGTCACCGGCACGGGCCGGGCCGGATCGTTCAGCGCGGCGAGCTCGGCGAGCAGCTGCTCCCCCGAGATGCCGTTCTCGTCCTCGTTGCGGCCATCGGTCAGGAGCAGCACCGAATTGACCTTCTCGGGGTCGTACTGCTCGCGCACGCTCTGCACGGCCGCGAGCGTCGTGTCGTAGAGGCCGGTGGCGCCGCCGAGGCGCGCCGGCAACGACGCGATCACGTCGGTCACGAGCTGCTTGTGCGCGTCGTTCGAGAGCCGGTCGATCGGCGCGAGCGACTCCCAGTCCTGCTCACCGGCGCGCAGCGTCGAGAAGCCCCAGACGCCGAGGTCGACCTGGCCCGAGAACTGGGCGAGCGTCGTCGCGGCCGCCTGCTGCAGCACGTCGATGCGACGCTGCCCCGACACGGTCGGCTCCTCCATGGATCCCGACAGGTCGATGACCGTCAGGATGCGCGAGCGCACGCTCACGACGCCCCAGGTGCGCAGGATCGCCACCTGAGCGGATGCCGCGGCCGAACTCACCTCGACGGGCGCCTCGACCACGCCGTCCTGTTCGAGCTCGCCGCCGCCTCGGCCGTCGCGGAACCCGTCGGTCGCGAAGCGGTCCTTCGCCTTCCAGAGCGCGATCTTCAGCGCGCCGAGCTCGTGGGCGCGGCTCGCGAGCTCGACCGCCTGGGCGTCGGACTCGTCGGGCTCGCCGTCGCGCAGGTGCTTCGCGAGCTCGCTCTCGTCGAGCAGGCGCAGGAACGGATAGCTGAGGGCGAGGCTGCCGTCGCTCGGGTAGAGCGCGAGCAGCGGCTCGGCGCCCACCTTGCGGTTGTGCAGCGCGAGCTGCTGCTCGCTCGCGATCGCCACGGACCCCGGCGCGTTGACGCTGAGCGCGGCGAACGCGGCATCCGCATTCGCCGGAACCTCGCCGTTCAACCGGAACATCGCGTTCTGGAACTGCCTCGGCTGCGTGATGTCGGCCCGGCTCTCGAGCGACTGGAGCGCGTTCAGGCTCGCCGAGGACGCCTCGGGATCGGGCAGCAGCGCCGGGAACTCGTCGTTCAGCAGGCCCTTCCAGCTGAGCTCACGACCGGCGAACTCCTCGGCCCTGCTCACCGGCGCCGCGAAGACCACCGGACTGGTCGCGATCGACCGCTCGAGCGCAATGTCGGGCACCGGGCGCCCGAGCGAACGCGCCATGCTCGACATCCGCACGAGCCAGACCGGGGAGTCGGGGATCCACGCGTCGACCTCGGTCGCGTTGCCGGAGGCGAGCACGGCCGCCGTGTCGGCGGACTCCTGGGCGAGCACCTCGGTGCGCGAGCACGCGGCCTCGGTCGCGTCGTACTCGGCGGCGACGGCCTGCACGGTCGCCGCGATCGCCCGATCGGCGACGACGGTCAACTCGACCGGCGTCGTGCACTCGGGCACCGGGTCGATCCAGCCGTCGAGTCCGCCCGTCGCCCAGGCGGTGCCGACCGCTCCGACCCCGCCGACGAGGGCGATGACGGCGATCGCCGCGGCGAGGACCGCGGTCGTCCGGCGCCGACGTTTCCGGCTCTGCTCGCGTTCGCTTCGACGACTCATCGTGCTCCATTGCTCGGCGGTGAGCGCTCGGGGTCAGCGCTCGGGAATGCCGCGATGCTCGTCAGGGGTTTCGACGGCGGGGTGCACCGCTTGCATTGGTAAGCAATCATTACATCCGGGAGCGGGTCGTCGCACTCCCGAGTTGCCGGCGGCTCGCTCGACGGGCGACGCCCAGCTTTCCGACGACGCAGTCGCGATAGCCTGATCGGGATGCCTGATTCACCCGCCCCCACCCGGCTCCGCCCGGGAATCCGCGCGCTCACCGCCGTCGTCGCCGTGACCGCCTCGGTGCTCGTGTTCGCCGGCTGCAGCCAGGCCGTGCCGATCGAGACGGCGCCGCTCGCGAGCGATCCCGCCTGCGCGGCCGTCGTCGTGCGACTGCCCGACGCACTCGCGAAGGACACCGAGGCCGAGCAGCAGCAGCGCGAGACCAACGCCCAGGGCACGGGCGCATGGGGCGAACCGGCCTCCGTCATCCTGCGCTGCGGCGCCGAGGCGCCCGGCCCGACGACCGATCGCTGCGTCAGCGTCAACGGCGTCGACTGGGTCATCGACGAGTCGCAGAAGCCGAACTACCTGTTCACCACGTACGGGCGCACGCCGGCCGTCGAGGTGCTCGTCGACAACGACGTCGTCTCCGGCACGACCGTCATCACCGAACTCGCGTCAGCGGTCTCGGTGATCCCGGCAGATGGCGGCTGCACGACGCTCGACGAGACGTTCGACGACACGTCGGGCTGACGCTCGACGGCGACGGCGACGGCCGCGCCCGGCGCAGGGCTCGTGGCCGGCGCCCGGTGCGGGCAGGCGCCGGACGCGCTCAGCGACTGCCGCGTGCGTACCCGCCGTCGATGAGCTCGGCGATCAGGTCGGGGTAGGCGAGCCCCGACTGCTGCCAGCAGGTCGGGAACATCGAGATGGGCGTGAAGCCCGGCATCGTGTTGATCTCATTCACGACGAAGCCCTCGTCGGTCAGGAACACGTCGACACGGGCGAGCCCCTCGCCGCCGATCGCCTCGAACGCGTGGCGCGCGACGCGCTGCAGCTCGAAGAGCTCGCCGTCGCCGAGCTCGGCCGGGCAGATCAGCTCGACGCCGGGGGCGTCGAGGTACTTCGCCTCGAAGTCGTAGAACTCGCGGCCAGTCACGACGACCTCGCCGGCGACGCTCACGCGAACCGACGCGTCGGCGCCGCCGAGCACGCCGCATTCGATCTCGCGGCCCACGACCGCGGCCTCGACGAGCACGGTGCCGTCTTCGGCGAAGGCGGTCTCGAGGGCGACGTCGAGCTCCGACCAGTCGGCGACCTTCGTGACGCCGACCGAGGAGCCGGCGCGTGAGGGCTTCACGAACACGGGAAGGCCGAGCGCCCTGGTGCGTCGCTCCCACAGCTCGCGGTTCTCGTCGAGCGAGGATCGGGTGAGGGTCACCCACGGCGCCACCGCGATGCCGGCGCCCTCGAGCACGGTCTTCGTGAAGTGCTTGTCCATGCCGATCGACGAGGCGAGCACGCCGTTGCCGACGTAGGGCAGGCCGAGGAGTTCGAGCAGCCCCTGCACCGTGCCGTCTTCGCCGAAGCGGCCGTGCAGGATCGGGAAGACCACGTCGACGTCGCCGAGCGAGCGCTCGCCCGAAGCATCCGTCACTCGGAGCTCGCGCGACGACGCGCTCTCGGGCCAGCGCACCCGGCTGCCGTTGTCGACGACCTCGGGCAGATGGGCCGGGTCGAGGGCGAAGCGGTCGGGGTCGTCGGACTCGAGCACGAACGCGCCGTCGTGGGTGATCCCGACCGGGATCACCTCGTACCGGCTACGGTCGATCGCCCGGAGCACCCCGCCCGCCGTTGCGCAGCTGATCGAATGCTCGCTGGAACGCCCTCCGAACAGCAGAACCACTCTGAGCTTGTCCATCGATCGTCCTTTCGCCCTGCGGCTCGTCGTCTGTCGTGAGGTGGGGCGCGATGTCCTTCGGGTCGAGGGTGCCCGCGAGCACCTGCCGAACCTGTTCGACGATGGGCATGTCGACGCCCATCGCACGCGCCAGTTCGAGGATCGGTCCGACCGATGCGAGCCCCTCGGTGGTCTGCTGCATCTGATTGACGACGTCGTTCAGGTGGTAGCCCTGGCCGAGCAGCCGCCCGGCGGTGTTGTTGCGCGAGAGCGGCGACTGGCTCGTCGCGATGAGGTCCCCGAGCCCCGCGAGGCCCGCGAGGGTCTCGGGGTGGGCTCCGTATGCGACCGCGAAGTCCGTCATCTCGACGAGGCCGCGCGTGATGATCGACGCCTTCGTGTTCTCGCCGTAGCCGACGCCGTCGACGATGCCGATCGCGACGGCGATGAGGTTCTTCAGCACGCCGCCGAACTCGGTGCCGATCACGTCGGTGTTCACGAACGAGCGGAAGTAGCGGTTGCGGGCGACGGATGCCACGGCCTGGGCCGTCTCGAGGCTCGTCGACGAGACGACGGCGGCCGTCGGCTGCTCCTTCGCGATCTCGAGCGCGAGGTTCGGGCCCGAGATCACCGCGATCTGCGCGGGGTCGATGCGCAGCACCTCGGCGATGACCTCGCTCATGCGCTTGCCGGTCGACTTCTCGACGCCCTTCATGAGCGAGACGACGGATGCCTGTGCGTGCAGGTGCGGCGCGATGACCGCGAGGTTCTCGCGCAGCGATTGGCTCGGCACCGAGATGTAGACCTGCTCGGCGCCGGCCAGCGCGAGATCGAGTCGGCTCGTCGCCCGGAGCCCCAGCGGTAGGTTGACGCCGGGGAGGTAGTCGCTGTTCCGCTTGGCCTCCTGGATCTCGCGTGCGAGCTCGGGGCGCCGCGCCCACAGCACGACGTCGGCGCCGCCGTCGGCGAGGATCTTCGCGAACGTCGTGCCCCAGCTGCCGGCGCCGAGGACGGCGACGCGCTTGCCTGCTGCCTTGCGGCCGGTCTTGGCGAGAACTCTAGTCTTCAAGGCGACCGGTCTCCTTCTGGCCGTGCTGCGTCGGATCCCAACGCTCGGCCGGTGCCGGTTCGCCGCGCAGCTCCGCGAGCAGCTCCGCGATCGCGTCCATGAGCTCGCCGGTCGCCGCGAGCAGCGTGCGCTGGTCGAGCGGCCCGCCCCGGTAGGCGCTGAGGTCGAGCGGTTCGCCGATGATGACGTCGATCGTCTTGCGCGGGAACGGGTGGAGCTTCTTGCCGTAGCGCGGCATGAGCTCCTGCGTGCCCCAGTGCGCAGCGGGGATGATCGGGATGTCGCGCTCGAGCGCGATGCGCACCGCGCCCGTCTTGCCCCGCATCGGCCACAGGTCGGGGTCGCGGGTGAGCGAGCCCTCGGGGTAGACGACGACCATGCGCCCCTTCTCGACGAGCTCCTCCGCTGCACGGAGGGCGCGGTGGCTCTTGCTGCCCGCGCGCTCGACCGGGATCTGCCCGGAGGTGCGCAGGAGCCAGCCCAGCACGGGGTTCTTGAAGAGCGACGCCTTCGCGAGGAATCGCGGCGCGCGGCCGAGCTTCCAGACGGCCGCGCCCATCACGAGCGGGTCGATCTCGCTGTAGTGGTTCGGCGCGAGCACGAACGCACCCGACTGAGGCATCCGCTCCCTGTGGTGGAACCGGTAGCGGACCGCGAGGCTCAGCGGCGGGAGGGCGATGGCGGCGAGCAACCAGAAGAACGACGGTCGGCGGGTCTCCGACCGTGTCGTCATGGGGCTCGTCGAGGGAGTGTCGTCGTGTGGCACTCCCCCATTATCCTTCGAGTTCGAAGTCCGCCCCGAGGAGCTCCAGCTTCGTGATGAAGTTCTCGTACCCGCGCGCGATGATCCCGACGTTCGAGACGGTCGAGCGGCCGTCGGCCGTGAGTGCTGCGATGAGGTGGCTGAAGCCGCCGCGGAGGTCGGGCACCTCGATGTCGGCGCCCGTGAGCTTCGTGGGGCCCGAGATGATCGCCGAGTGCTTGAAGTTGCGCTGCCCGAAGCGGCAGGCCGCCGAGCCGAGGCACTCCTTGTGCACGTCGATCGATGCGCCCATCTCGACGAGCGCGTCGACGAAGCCGAACCGCTGCTCGTAGACGGTCTCGTGCACGATGGAGACGCCCTTCGCCTTGGCGAGGGCGACCACGAGCGGCTGCTGCCAGTCGGTCATGAAGCCCGGGTGCACGTCGGTCTCGATGATCACGGGCTTCAGCTCGCCACCGGGGTGGAAGAAGCGGATGCCGTCCTCTTCGATCTCGAAGGCGCCGCCGACCTTGCGGAAGACGTTGAGGAAGGTGAGCATCTCGGGCTGGCGCGCGCCGCCGACGAAGATGTCGCCCTCGGTCGCGAGCGCCGCAGCGGCCCAGCTCGCGGCCTCGTTGCGGTCGAAGAGCGCGCGGTGCGTGTAGCCGTCGAGCTTCTCGACGCCCTCGATGCGGATGACCCGGTCGGTGTCGACCGTGATGATGGCGCCCATCTTCTGCAGGATGTTGATGAGATCCATGATCTCGGGCTCGATCGCCGCGCCCGAGAGCTCGGTGATGCCGTCGGCGAGCACGGCGGTCAGCAGCACCTGCTCGGTCGCCCCGACGCTCGGGTAGGGCAGCGAGACCTTGGCGCCGTGCAGGCCGCCGGGCGCCGACATGCGGATGCCGCTCGGCAGCTTCTCGACGATGGCGCCGAAGTTGCGCAGCACCTCGAGGTGGTAGTCGATCGGACGGTCGCCGATGCGGCACCCGCCGAGGTCGGGGATGAACGCCTCGCCGAGCCGGTGCAGCAGCGGGCCGCAGAACAGGATCGGGATGCGGCTGGAACCCGCGTGCGCGTCGATGTCGGCCATGTGCGCGGTCTCGACCGCCGAGGGGTCGAGGATGAGCTCGCCCTCGACACCCTGCGTCACGCTCACACCGTGCACTTCGAGCAGGCCGCGGACGATCCGGACATCGCTGATGTTCGGAACGTCCTTCAGCACGCTCGGAGTGTCGCCGAGGATGGCCGCGACCATCGCCTTCGTGACGAGGTTCTTCGCGCCCTTCAACTCGATGCGACCGCGGAGCGGCTTGCCACCGTTGATCGTGATCTTGTCGACGTTCAACCCGACTGCCGTTCCATGGTTCTTGGCATCTTGCCCGAGTGTGTTCACAGACTCCCTGATTCCGCCGGCTCCCGGATGGGGAGCGTCTTCGGCCGCCACGACTCTCGATGAGACTCGAACTCGGCGATTGCTGCTTCATCTCTGAGGGTGAGCCCGATGTCATCGAGCCCCTCGAGCAGCCTCCACCGAGTGTAGTCGTCGATCTCGAACGGCACCTTCAGCGACCCTACGGTCACTGTTCGCTCAACCAGATCGACCGTCACCGCTATTCCCGGATCGGCCTCGACGACCTCCCAGAGCCGCTCGACGTCTTCATAGGCGACCTGCGCGGCGAGCAGCCCCTGCTTGCCGGCATTGCCCCGGAAGATGTCGCCGAACCGCGAGCTGATCACGACGTCGAAGCCGAAGTCGCGCAGCGCCCACACGGCGTGCTCGCGGCTCGAGCCGGTGCCGAAGTCGGGGCCGGCGATCAGCACCTTCACGCCCTGGTGCTCGGGACGGTTGAGCACGAAGTCGGGGTCCTGTCGCCAGGCGTAGAAGAGGGCGTCGTCGAATCCGGTCTTCGTGACCCGCTTGAGGAAGACGGCCGGAATGATCTGGTCGGTGTCGACGTTCGAACGGCGCAGCGGCGCCGCGGTGCCGGTGACGGCGGTGATCTTCTCCATGATCAGTGCCCCTCCCCTTCGGTCTGCAGATCCCACGGGCTCGACAGCGTGCCGCGGATGGCGGTGGCGGCGGCGACGAGCGGCGACACGAGGTGCGTGCGGCCGCCCTTGCCCTGGCGCCCCTCGAAGTTGCGGTTGGAGGTCGAGGCGCAGCGCTCGCCCGGTGCCAGCTGGTCGGGGTTCATGCCGAGGCACATCGAGCAGCCGGCGAAGCGCCATTCGGCGCCGAAGTCGGTGAAGACCTTGTCGAGCCCCTCCGCCTCGGCCTCGAGCCGGACGCGAGCCGAACCGGGCACGACCATGACGCGCACGCCCTCGGCCTTCTGCTTGCCCTTGATGATCGAGGCGAAGGCCCGCAGGTCTTCGATGCGGCTGTTGGTGCACGAGCCCATGAAGACGGCGTCGACCGCGATCTCCTTCAGCGGCGTGCCGGGCTCGAGCGCCATGTACTCGAGGGCGCGTTCGGCGGCGGCCCGCTCGTGCTGGTCGTCGATCGCCGCGGGGTCGGGCACGGTCTCGGAGAGCGAGACGCCCTGGCCGGGGTTCGTGCCCCAGGTCACGAAGGGCTCGAGCGTGTCGGCGTCGATGAACACCTCGGCGTCGAACTCGGCGCCGTCATCGGTCGCGAGCGTGTCCCAGTAGGCGACGGCGTCGCCCCAGTCGGCGCCCGACGGTGCGTGGTCGCGGCCTTCGAGGTACTCGTACGTCGTGGCATCCGGCGCCACCATTCCGGCGCGCGCACCCGCCTCGATCGACATGTTGCAGATCGTCATGCGGCCGTCCATCGAGAGCGCGCGGATCGCGCTGCCGCGGTACTCGAGCACGTACCCCTGGCCGCCGCCCGTGCCGATCTTGGCGATGACCGCGAGGATGATGTCCTTCGCCGTCACTCCCGGGCGCAGGCTGCCCTCGACGTTGATCGCCATGGTCTTGAAGGGCTTCAGCGGCAGGGTCTGCGTGGCGAGCACGTGCTCGACCTCGCTCGTGCCGATGCCGAACGCCATGGCGCCGAACGCGCCGTGCGTCGAGGTGTGCGAGTCGCCGCAGACCACCGTGATGCCCGGCTGCGTCAGGCCGAGCTGCGGGCCCACGACGTGCACGATGCCCTGCTCCTTGTCGCCGAGCGAGTGCAGGCGGATTCCGAACTCCGCGGCGTTGCGGCGCAGCGTCTCGATCTGCGTGCGGCTCGTCAGGTCGGCGATCGGCTTGTCGATGTCGAGCGTCGGGGTGTTGTGGTCCTCGGTCGCGATCGTCAGGTCGGGCCGGCGCACCGGGCGACCCGCCATTCGCAGGCCGTCGAAGGCCTGCGGGCTCGTCACCTCGTGCACGAGGTGCAGGTCGATGTAGATCAGGTCGGGCGTGCCGTCTTCGCCCTGCTTGACCAGGTGGGCGTTCCACACCTTCTCGGCCAGGGTGCGCGGGCGATCAGTCGCCGCGACAGCGTCGTTCGTGGGTGCTGCGTTCATGCGTTCGTCTTCCTCAGGTCCAGGGGTCAGCCGACGACAGACTCCGCGGCGGGGAAGGCCTCAGAACGAAGCCCCGCCGCGGCAACGAAGGAGAAGTCGTGCGCGCACAGCTTCAGGCTAACACCTCGGAAACGTCGGCCCTGCCAGATGACACCGAACGCTCAGGCGCGCTCGACGCGCACCGCGAAGGTGCCGAGTTCGAACCGATCGCCCGGCGAGAGCACGACGCGCTCACCCGGATCGAGGTCGCGCTCGACGCCGTGCGCATCGGTCACGAGCACGCCGTTCGTCGAGTGCAGGTCGGTGACGGAGAGCTCCGCGCCCTCGAGGTCGACGATCGCGTGGGTCTTCGACACCGACTTCGCGGCGTCGACGACGGGGACCAGCACCGCGTGCGGGCGCACCGGCACGGGTGCGGGATCGCGGCCGAGCACGAGCGACCCGCCGACCTGGAACCGCTGTCCGTCGTCGAGCGAGAGGATCCACGGCCCGTGCGGCACGGCCTGCGCCTCGGGCACGACCGGCTGCGGCGGCGTCCCGGGCGCCACCGGCGTGAACGTCGGGAAGGCGGCCGGCGCCACGGCGGGCGCAGGCCGCGGCGGCGCCTCGACCGTGTCTGGTATCAACCCCGGAGGCGGAACGATGAACCCCTCGTGCTCCACGGCTCCACTCTAGGCGAGCCCGCGGCGGCGGCGCAGCCCCGCGTCATCCCGTTGCGGGTGCTGCGGCCTCGCCGCCGGACTTCGCTCGCCCGGCCGTCTTCGGCGGCTTGGTCGGCGCAGCTCCGGAGATGTCCACCTTCGCCCAGTCGCGCTTCGAACGGATGCGGAAACGGCTGAACAGCCGCCTGAGGCGACCGGATGCCGCGCGCGCGAGTCCGACGGACTCGAGGGCTGCGCTCCAGCTCTCGTCGACGACCGACTGCTCGATCTCCTGTCCGCCGAAGACCGCCCGGTCGGTGGCATCCGCCAACGGCATCACCCGGATGCCGCTCGCGGGCCCGTCGGCACGGACGACCCGCACCGGGCCGGTGTCGGTGTGCGTTCCCCGGGCGTCGCCGAGTCCCTGCTCGCGCAATTGACGCTCGATCACCGCGGCCACCTGTCGGCGGCTCCCGGCGCGAGGCACGTCGAAGCCGAGCTCTGCGAACTCGTCGGTCATCTCGTCCCAGGCTCCGGCGACGCGGCGGTCCCCGGATCCCCTATTCCGTCGCCGCTGCCGACGCCGCGCCTTGACCGCGGCGATCGCGAGCATCGCTCCGAAGAACAGGAGCAGCGGGATGCCGACCACCCCCGCCGCGACCCACGCCCACAACGGGATGGCGAACGGCTGATTCTTCTTCTCGTCGTCGCTGTCGTCGATCTCGACCGCGGTGAGCAGGTCCTCGTCCTCGTTGTCGCTCCGCGGGGGCTGTCGCACCTGGGGCTGCGGCTCCGACTTCGGCTTCGGCGTCTGGTCCTGCGGGATGTCGGTCTCGTCGGGGGTCGGGTGGAAGGAGACCCAGCCGACATCTTCGAACGCGACCTCGACCCAGGCCGTGACATCGTCGCCGACGACCTCGACGGACTCCGAGTCGTCGCCGATCTGCGGTGCGAAGCCCATGACCACTCGCGCCGGGTACCCCAGGTACCTGGCCATGAGGGCCATGGCCGAGGCGTACTGCTCCTCGTCGCCGACCATCTGGCTCCGCGTGAACAGCTCGATCATTCGGTCGGCGCCGTGCCCGGCGCGCGAGGGCACGGAGTCGGAGGCGAGGCCGTGACTCAGGAATCCCTGGGTCTTCAACGCCGTCTCGATCGCCCGCAGCTGCTCGATGGGGCTCTCCGCACCACCGGCGAACTCTTGCGCCTTCGCGACGACGACATCGGGTGTGTTCTCCACCGGAGCGAGGTCGATCTGAGCCGCGGGCGTGTCGACGAGGTCGTCGTCGTCGATGCCCTTCTGCAGCGTGGCGTCGATCGTGTACCGGTAGCCTTCGCCGACCCCGCTCGTCAGCACCGCGGTGCCGGTCGACGGGTTGTAGCGCAGGTCGCCCGCCCCGGCGACGCTCTCGGCGTCGTCGAAGCGCAGTCGTGTCGGATACCCGACTCCCGGCAGCCAGACGTCGTCGTAGCCGGCGATCTCGATCTCCGCCGTGCGGTCGCCGCCCGCGCGCATGAGTTCGGGCAGCGGCAGCGTCTCGCCGACGAGCTCGAAGCCGCCGTCGGACGAGGCCATGTCATCGGGCCCGGCGACGTTCCAGAGCCGGCCGTCGTACGAGTCCATGCTCGCGAGCCGGATCACGTCGCCCGGCTCGAGTCCGGTCGCCGTGAAGATCGGCGTGTCGGCGAGGTCCTTCGTATACGAGCGGAATCCCGCGAGCGGGCTCGGGAACGCGAGCGGATCGAACGGCGGCGTGATCTCCTCGCGAAGCACGAAGCGATCGGGCTGCGTCGGAGCGAGCGCCGTGCCGGCGAGGGCGCCGACGAGCACCGCACCGGTGACGAGCATGCCGGTTCCGGCGAGCTTGCGATGCCGCAGCCGGTTCGCACCGGCATCGCTTGCAGCGGGAGCCGCGCTCCGCCGCCAGCCGAGCCAGATGAGCGCGATCGCGGCGAACGCGACGCCGCGGACACCCGCGAAATAGGTCTCATCGGTGCCGAGCAGGATGCCGGAGAGGAAGAGCAGCGCCGGGCCGATGAGCAGCACGCTCGAGCGGAGCGGCGACCGGCGCACCACGAGCCAGCGGCTCGCGAGCATCGTGCCGACCAGCGCGACGAGCCACGTCGCGAAGTACGGCACGACGGGGATGTAGTACGGGGCCTCGACCGGAGTCTGGAGGGTGACGATGTCCGCCCAGCCCCAGACGGCGCCGAGTGCGAGCCCCGCGAGCGTCTCGAGGCTCGGCACCACGCCGAACAACGACTGGGCGGGCATCGTCAGCGCACTGCCGAAGAGGAAGTAGCCGAGGAGCGCGGCCAGCACGTTGGTGACGACGCCGAGCCGGAGCACGTAGCCGAGCACGCCGAACGCGGTGCCCACGACGAGGCCGCCGATGCCGGCGACCAGGAAGTTGTAGTCGCCGAACGAGGTCTCGTAGCCGATCACGCCGAGCAGGGACAGGACGGAGATGATCGCCACGTCGGGCCATGCCCGCGCCGGGAACGGCCGTGTGGCGGACTGCGCGGCGGGAGCCGCGGGGGCGGGCTGCACAGGTGTCGTCGAATCGGTCACGGCCGCACCCTCCGCATGACCCGGGGCAGGTCGCCGATCGCACCGATCGTGACGACCGTGAGCCCGGAGACCTTCGCGATGCGCGACGGCGCACCGAACTCGGCACGGAATCCGATGGTCTGCGTGTCGAGGCCGAAGACGGTCTCGGCCGCGCGGAAGTCGGCGAGCGGCACCTGCGAGCCGCCGACGATCATGACCACGCTCGGCGGCGGGAGACGCTTCGTCGCGTCCCTTGCGAAGTCTCGCAGGTTCGCGTGGTCGCCCGAGGTCTCGACCAGACGCGAGGTGTCGTCGAGCAGCGACGTCGGGGTGGCGGTGGAGAGCGGCATCCGCTCGCTCACGATGCTCATCCTGGTTCCGTCGCGCACGACCTGGACTCCGATCGACGCGGTGATGGAGATGGCGAGTTCGAACTCGTCTTCGGAGGCGTAGGCGGCGCGATCGGTCGTGTGCACGATCGTGAGCTGCGAGCGACGCGTCTCCTCGAACTGGCGGACCATCAGCTGGCCGGTGCGCGCCGATGTGCGCCAGTGCACGTTTCGCAGGGCGTCGCCCGGCTCGTACGAACGCAGGGCGTGGAAGGAGATGTCGTCGTTCGTGATCGTCTTCGTGACCTCGCCCTCGAGGTCGCGAACCAGGCCGGAGGCGCTCGGCGCCAGCCGCGCCGTCACGGGGTGCACGAAGAGCTCGACCTCATCGGTCCATCGCACGGTGCGTCGAAGCAGCCCGAGCTGGTCGCCGCGCACCGTGATCGCGGGACCGGCCACGATGACCGCGCGACGATGGGTCGGCACGGCGAAGAGCTCGTCGTGCTCGGCGCCCGGTGCGAGCACCGGAACGACGAACTCGGCGACGGCGCCGCCGACCGGCAGCTCCATGCGAGACGGGATCGAGGGCTTCGCGGCGACGTTCGTCACGAGCATGCGACCGAGCGCCCGCTCGCCGGCGACGACGCGGTGCGGATTCAGCTCGATGTGCACGCTGAAGTTCGCGCGTCCGAAGACGAACGCGACCGCCACGAGCAGGGCCGCGGCGAGCGTCGCGCCGACGAACCCGAACTCGATCCACCCGAAGATACGGCTGAGTGCGAACGACACCACGGCGCCGGCCAGCACGATCCAGCCGAGCGGGGAGACCACGCTCGTGACCGGCGCGGCGAACCCGAACACGCGCCCGAGCGCCTGCCCCGAGAGCCGCAGCGCGTTCCGCACGCCGCCCGCGACGGCGCGCCACAGGCCCCGCAGGGCGATGGCGGCCTGCGAGGGCACGCGCGGAGCGGCATCCGGGCGTTCGGGCGTGACGGTACCCGTCACACCGTCGCGCAGAGGGGCCGCCGGGCGTTCGGGTGCGGTGGAATTCGTCATGCCGCGCGGTACGCGGGCGGTTCGACGTCGACCAGCACTCGGCTCACGATGTCTTCGGCCGTCACTCCGGCGAAGTCCGACTCGGGGTCGACGATGATGCGGTGCGCGAGAACGGGCACCGCGAGCTCGCGCACGTCGTCGGGCGTCACGTAGGTGCGGCCCTGCGACAGCGCCCATGTCTTGACGGCTCGCGCGAGCGCGAGTGCGCCGCGCATGCTGACGCCGAGGGTCGAGTCCTTGTGCGAGCGCGTCGCGGTCACGATGTGATTGAGGTACGCGAGCACGGATGCGTCGACGAACACCTCGGAGGCCAGCTGGGCCATCGCCGCGACGGAGCCGGGGGCGATGATCGGCGCGACCTTCGATGCGCGAGCGCGGTTCGACGAGTCGAGGAGCAGTGCGACCGCGGTGTTGTGGTCGGGGTAGCCGAGCGAGGTCTTGATCAGGAAGCGGTCGAGCTGCGCCTCGGGAAGCGTGTAGGTGCCCGCCTGCTCGACGGGGTTCTGCGTCGCGATGACCATGAACGGACGACCGACGTCGTGGCTCACGCCGTCGACCGTGACGCGTCCTTCCTCCATGACCTCGAGGAGCGCCGACTGCGTCTTCGGACTCGCTCGGTTGATCTCGTCCGCGAGCACGATCGAGGCGAAGATCGGGCCCTTGTGGAACTCGAAGACGCCCTTGCCCTGGTCGTAGATCGTCACGCCCGTGACGTCCGACGGCAGCAGGTCGGGGGTGAACTGGATGCGCGAGTTCGAACCGTCGAGCGTGTTGGCGAGCGCCTTGGCGAGCACCGTCTTGCCGGTGCCCGGTACGTCTTCGAGCAGCACGTGGCCGTCGCTGAGCAATGCCGTCACGACGAGCCGGATGACTTCGCGCTTGCCGAGGATCGCCTGGTCGACGTTGTCGACGAGCTTCGCGAAGGCGTCGGAGAACCAGTCCGCCTGTTCCTGTGTCACTGCCATGTCTGCTCCTCTGAGGTGTTCGGGCTGTGTTGGTGGCACGGGGTCACCATGTGTTGTAAGGGATGGCGTTCCATTGAGCACCGCTGATCGCACCCAATGTCACCGACGTGCCGCCGCCGATGTCTTCGAACCGTACGGCGATGGTGTCGTTGCGGATTCCGAGGTGATTCTGCAATTGGAGCTGTCCGCTCGCACCGAGATTGTTGTACGTGCCCTTGTAGGAACCCACGGCGGAGCCGCCGGCCAGCGCATAGACCCTGTAGTTTCCCGGGTCGAGATTATTCCAGGTGATGCGCACCTCGGCGCACCCGCCTCCGCCGCTCTGGCAGCCGATACTCGGGCCCTTGCCGATCGATCCGGAGGGCTGCGGTGGCGGTGGGTTGTTGACGACGACGGATGCGCTGTCGATGGGGCCCGGTTTGCCGCTGCCTTCATTGACGGCCCTCACGTCGACGGTCCACGTGCCGGCGCCGGCGCTGCCTGATGAAGCCGAGGTGCCGTTCGCCCTCTGCCAGCCTCCGCCGTTCAGACGCCACTCGTAGTGGATCGAACCCCCGCCGGTGACCGAGGGGGCGTTCCAGTCCATGGTCAACGTCGTCGGCGCGTCGCCACCCTTCCGGATCACCACGCTTCGCGGCTGGCTCGGCGTTCCGTAGGGAGTGACGGTGTTGCTGCCCGATGATGCCGTCGAGCTGCCGATCTTGTTCCTCGCGGTGACGGTGAACGAATAGGCCTGCCCGTTCGTCAGATTCGGGATCTCCTGGTACGTGCCGGCAGCGCTGACCGGGAATGTCCTGCTGCCGCCCGACCAGCTCACGGTGTAGTCGAGAATCGGCGAGTTGTTGGTCGCCGGCGTCTGCCATCGCACCGAGGCCGTTGCGTCGCCCGCGGTGGCGTGCGGGGCGGCAGGTGCGTCAGGGGCAGCGCGCACGATCACGGTGACGCGACCTTGCACCTCGCGTGCCGGGTCCTTCGTGCCGTCCTGCACCCGGTAGACGATGCTGAGCTCACCGGTGAACGCGGGACCCGTCTTCGCTGTGATGCCGGTCGCCGTGAAGGACACGCTCGCCGTCGATCCGACCGACGCCTGGTCGATCTGAGCGTCGACGACGCGCAGCGGAGTGCCCTCGGCTTCGAACGGGTTGATGTCGTTGGCCAACACGTCGATCGTCTTGGACTGACTGCGCAGCATCTCCTCGGGTCCGTCATCGCGCGCCTGCGCCTTCGGCCGCGACGAGCTCACGACCTCGACGTCGATCGAGCCCGGCACCGAGAACTCCTTGTAGTCGACCGTGAACGTGAGCGTCGTCTTCGTGCCAGGCTGCACGCCGAGCGGGGAACCCACGGTCAGTGTCGAACCGCTGATCCCGGCCGTGAAATCGGCGTTCTGCCCTTGCAGTCCGTTGTACGAGAGTTCCTGCAGCACCTTGTCGCTCGGGTGGCCGCTCGACTGCCGCAGGTCGATCTGCTGCGGGGGCTCGCCGGCCTCGACCTTCACTGCGCGCGGCGTGAACGTCGGCGGTACGTCTTCGAAGTTCGGGTCGCCGACGGTGACGGGGATCGTCAGGAATGCCTTGCGGCCCTTCGGATCGCTCGCGCTCTCGCCGTCGGTGACCTCGAAGGTCACCGCGGACTGACCCCGGAAGTCCTTGGCCGGCTTGTAGGTCAGGGTGGAGGCGTCGGTCATCGGCGACCCGCCGTCACCGTTCGTCGACGTCGCTGAGAGGATGCGCGCGGGCTTGCCCGACGGGACGATCACGATGTCGCCCACGCTCCACGAGATGGTGCCGTTCATGCGGACGATCTGCGGGCCGAGTTCCGCGAGGTAGGGCGGCGGGAACGTCTCTTCCTCTTCCTTCCCCGCATCGTCGGGATCGGTGCTCGGCGGCACGATGATGAACGCCATCGCCGTGAGCTCGTCGACCTCGTTCGTGAGTCGGAAGGCGATCGCCTGCCGCTTCGAGGTCGGCTTCACCTTGACGGTGCCGTCGGTCATCACCTCGGCGTTCTCGGAGTTCGGGCCCTCGACGGTCACCACGAGGTCCTCGACCAGACCGCCGGGGTTCTGCGCATCGTTCAGCGGGTCGACCGTGACTGAGCTCTTGTCGGCCACCTGCTTCGGCTCGATGATCTGGTCGTGCGCGATCGGCGGCTCGATCTTCGCGTCTTCGGTCACGAGTACCTGGATGAAGGCTCCGTCGGCGCCGCCGTGGCCGTTCGTGATCTCGTAGCGGACCGAGTTGCCGCCCTCGAAGTCGGGCGCCTCGACGAGCACCCGGTTGTTCTTCACGCTCGCCGTGAGGCCCTCGCCGACCTCGGGCAGCTTCTTCTGCACCTTGATCGGGTATCCGCTCGGGTCGGAATCGTTCGCGAGCACGTCGATCGCCGCACGGCGACCCGGGCGCAGTTCGACGACATCGTCGACGGCGTTCGGCGGGAGTGCTTCGGCGGGCCGAGGGATCACGCCGATGCGGATCGTGCCCGTCGCCGACTTGCCCGCCGTGTCGGCCACCTCGTAGGTGAACGACTCGGTACCCGCCGACCCCGCGTAGGCCTCGTAGCTGATGTGCGTGCTGCCGATGTCGACGATCTTGCCGAGCGAGGGCGGGGTCGTGATGCCGACGAGCGTGACGGAGTCGCCGTCGGGATCGATGCCGTCGAGAGGAACGTCGATCTTGACCGCGGTGCCCTCGAAGGTGCGCGAGGTCAGCGGCAACGGCAACGGCGCCCGGTTGCCCTTCGCATCGGGGCCGACGACCGTGAAGCGCACGACCGCTGAGGCGGATTGCTCGTAGTCGTCGAAGACCCGGTAGGAGGCGGTGTAGACGCCGGGCTCACTCGGCGCCTGATAGCGCACGGTGTCGTCGGCGGTGAAGACGAGACCGCCGGCTCCGCTGACGTCGACGAGCTCGGCATCGAGCGTGAGCGGTGCCGCATCGGGGTGGTAGTCGTTGTCGAGCACCGGCACGGTGACGATGTCGCCGGCGCGCACCGTCACCGCGTCATCCGTCGCGACGGGCGGCTGGTGCTTCACGAGCGGCGGCACGGGCACCACGGTCACGGTGCTCGTCGAACTCGCGATGCCGTCGGAGACCGTGTACTCGAACTGGAGCTGCTGGGTGATCGCCTCGGACGCCGTGATGCGCGCGACCGTGTTGTTCAGCACCTCGACCGAGAGCAGGTCGCCGGATGCCTCGGTGTCGACGGTCTGCACGGCGAGCACACGCCCGCTCGGCGACACGTCGTTGGTGAGCATCGCCAATGTCGTCGGCTCGCCGGGACGGAGGAACGCCGTGTCCTTCACCGCGATCGGCGGTGGTGACTCCCCCGGGACCTCTTTCACGTCGACGCGGATGAGCCCGACGCTCGTCGCCGCACCGGCTCCCAGGTTGTAGAGGAAGATGTGACTTCCGACATTGTCGGACGAGAACGCGATCGCGCCGCGCTCGAGATTCGGCGAGACGGATGCAGCCGTCGACGTCTGCTCGACGCCGAGCAACGCCAGCGGCTCCCCCGACGGACTGAGGTCGTTGACGAGCGGTTCGATCATCACCGTCTCACCGGCGAAGACCTCGGCGAAGTCGGGGGTTCCGACGGGGTTCAGCGCGCCCGGCTCCTTGACGTCGACGGTGAGCACCCCGGCCGAGGTGAGCGTGCCGTCGGAGACGACGAACTGCACCTCCTTCGTGCCGAGTTCTCCGGTCTTGTGCTCGAAGGTGACGAAGCCGTCGGGCGCGAACCGCACGGAATCACCGCTCGTGGGCGAGGCACTCACGAGGAAGACGTCGTCGCCGTCGGGGTCGACCCAGTCGGCGAGCACGTTGTAGCCCATCGACTTGCCCTGCTCGACGCTGACCGCACCCGAACGAATCGCGACCGGGGCGTTGTTCTCGGCCATCGGGCGGATCGTCACGTCGACATGCGCCTGCGCGACACCGAGCCTGCCGTCGTCGGCGGTGTACTGGAACGAGATCGTGCCCGCGGCCCCTTGAGCCGGGGTGAACTGCAGGGCACGACCCCCGTCGATGACCTCGAGACGGCCCGATTGCTCCGAGATCTCGCTGATGTTCGTCGCGGTGAGCACGTCGCCGTCGGGGTCGGTATCGTTCTCGAGGATCTCGAGCACCGTGGTGCGGCCGGGGCGGACGCCGAAGTCGTCGTCGCGCGCGGTGGGCGGACGGTTGGTCTCGCTGCGCTCGGCCAGTGTGTCTTCGAACGTCTGCTGGGAGGCCTTCTCATCGCCCTCTTCGGCGTCGGTCTCGTCGGGCGGCGTCACCTCGTCCCAGTTGTCGACGAGACGCATGTTGGAGTCGACGAGCCACACGTTGCCGTTCGACAGGTTGTTCAGGGCGATGACGCTGCGGTTCACCCGGAACTCGAGTCGCGAGCCTGTCGTGACCTGATCGATCGGCTGCACGACCGGCTTCTGCCCGTCGCACGCGTTGACGTAGCGACCGACGCCCGCCCATGCCCCGTGGGCGCAGCCATCGAGCCAGACGGGGCTCGAGACATCCACCGCGGACACAGGGGCGTCGATGTCGGCGGAGATGACGTCGACGTCGCCGCCGCTGAGCGGCACATTCAGCAACGAGTCCCCAGTGGCGAGCAGCACCGAGTCGGTCTCGACGCCGACCTGCTGGATCTTGAGCGCCTTCTTCTCGAGCTTCCTCGCGGCGCCATCGATGACGAGGACGTTCTCGTCGGTGTCGAGCACCACCGGCTCATCGCCCACCACCGACAACTGGTGCTCACCGATCGCCGGCAGATCGCTCAGCTCAGGGTCGGCGCCCGGCGATTCGACCTTCACGAGTTCGTCGTCTTCTGCGGAACTCGCGAAGACCACGCCGCCCTTCGACACGGCGACGTGGGAATCCTTGCCGAGCTGGGCGATCGGCTCCGTGTCTGCCGGGTTCAACTGCAGCTCGCCCGCCGCGCCCGTGACCCAGAGCTCGCCCTTCGGCGAGAGGATCGCGAGCGTCTCGCCGC